>NZ_JABDRI010000012.1 GCF_013041805.1 Lutibacter sp. | reverse complement strand
AATGCAATTGATTTCTCTAAATTGGCATTTGATTCAGAGTTTGTTTTAACTTGTACTTCAGCTGGTATGTAATGTTCTTTTTCAGCTAAAATCGTATAGTTTTGATCACATTTTAAACTAAATGAATGGTTATTATCATTATTAATAGTTGTTGACTCTAAAACTCTACTGTTTTGTACTAATGAAATTCTTACATTACTTAAAGGTTCTCCTGTATTATTATTAAAAATAGAGTTAGTTATAAGTTGGTTGCATTCAATTGGTTTTAATTGTAAATTTTTAATCAACGAATCATTTAATATATTTGTAGTAGTAAATTCAGCTTTCGAAGCATCAAAATATTCTTTTTCGGCTATTATAGTATATGTTTTTTTACATTTCAACATAAATGAATCACTATTTCCATTGCTAATAATTTTAGATTCTATTAATTCATTATTACTAAATAATGATAGTTTAGCATTAGCTAAAGGTTCACCGGAATTTTTATTAAAAAGTAAACTTGTTACTTGTTGTTTACATTCAATAGGTGTTAACTGTAAGTTTTTAATCAAGGAATCATTTATTGTATTTGTAGTAGTAAATTCTACTTGAGCAGATTCAAAATGTTCTTTTTCGGCTAATATTGTATAGTCTTGTTCACATTTCAAATTAAAAGAAGTATTATTTCTAGTGCTATTGACTTTCGATTCTACTATTTCATTATTGCTAAATAAAGAAACTTTAACATTAATTAAAGGCTCTCCCGAATTTTTATTAAAAAATAAACTGGTTATCTCTTGCTTACATTCTTCATCTTTTAATTTAAATCCATAAATATCTACATCTCCTTTTCCACCTTTACGATTGGATGTCAAGTAGCCAGTATTTTTAGAATTATCAATAACAAAGGCAAAATCGTCATAAGCACTGTTAATAGGAGTATCTAGATTTTCAACTTTTTGGTATTCTCCATTTTTATATATGCTCTTATAAATATCTAAACTTCCTTTTCCTTTGTGTCCGTATGATGAAAAATATAAAGTGTTATTTTCATCAATAAAAGGATATAATTCGTCTTTATTGGTGTTTATATTTTTTCCTAAATTTTTTGGGTTTCCATAGATGCTATCATTTTTTATATCAACAACATAGATATCATTTTTTCCGAATCCATTAGGCATATCTGAAACAAAAAATAGTTTTGTTCCATCCCTACTAATCATAGGGCTTCTTACAGAATATTTTTCACTGTTAAATGGTAAGTGTTTTATATTTGATAGTTCAAAGTCTCCATTAATATCTGCTTTCATTATTTGGAGAGTTCTCCATTTTGCAGAATCTAATCTTTTTTCAGTATTGTAAAAATTATTCCAAGTAAAATAGATAATGTTTTGGTCAGGAGTAAAAGAAATATCAGACTCAAAAAATTTATTGTTTTTCTCGTTAGAAAATTTATTTGTTTGAATTAAATCTCCGTTTTGGTTAATATTGGCTTGATATATGTCTAAATAAAGTTGTTGATTATTTTTACGTCTATTTTTCTTAAACGCTTTATCATTTTCATTTTTTTTAGAAGAAGCAAAAAATACTGTATGTTCATTTAAATAGATAATTCCTAATTCAGCATATTTTGAATTTATTGAAGTAGTAAATGTTTCAAATTTTTGTTGTTGACCAAAAATAGAAGTAATGAACAAAAATAACAATAAATTGAATAGTTTTTTCATTCTTAATTTGGGGTTTAATTTTATAATATATAACTCAAAAATAAAAGAGCTATTGCTTTTTTAACCAGAAATCTAACAACAAATATAGAATATAGGTTTTTAAATTGTTAAAAAAAGAACTATTCAATTATTCATCAATAATTACAAACTCTGTTCTTCTATTCATTTGATGTTCTTTTTCAGTACATTTTGCATTGTTTTTACACTTATTTACTAGTTGTGTCTCTCCGAATCCTTCGCTAGAGATTCTAGACGGATTAATTCCCTGAGAAATAATATAGTCAACTGTAGATTTTGCTCTTCTTTCTGATAGTGAAATATTATAATTGTCAGAAGCTCTAGAATCTGTGTGAGAACCACAAACTATTTTAATATTAGGGTATTTGTTCATAATTTTAACCACTTTGTTTAACTCAATTATTGCCGATGAGGTTATTTTAGAAGAGTTTAAATCAAAGTAAATAGGATTCGTTTTGATCATTTTTTGCTCACGAATATTAACAAACTCAGAGATTGGATCCAAGTAAATAGTTTTAGTTAATTTCTTATAATTAGTACTTTCTTCATTCAAATCAGTAGTATTTTCTTCAAACTTTTCTTTTGAAGCAACCAGTATATAGTTTTTATCACAATCTATTTCAAAACTAAAGGAATTCGCTGTTAAAGTTTTTGATTCAATTAAATCAGTACCGTAATATAGGGCAATAGTTGTATTGTTTAATGCTTGTTTTGTTTCATTGTTCAATACAGTTCCTGTAATTTCTTTTGTGCATTTTTCAGGAATCTTTGGTTGAAAAGCATAGATATCAACTCCTCCTTTACCATCTATACGGTTTGAGGTAAAAAAACCAGAATTTATATCACTATTAATAACAAACAAAAAATCATCTAATGTACTATTTATTGGTTGCTGTAAATTTTCTGCTTGTTGAAATTCTCCATTAATAAAATTACTTTTAAAAATATCTAATCCCCCCATTCCTTTATGACCATTGGAAGAAAAGTATAAGGTGTTGTTTTTATCTATAAACGGATATAGTTCATCAAATTTTGTATTTATATTCGGACCCAAATTTTTTGGTGAACTGTGACCACCATTTGGAAGAATATCAACAACATACAAATCAAAATTACCATATCCATTTGACATATCAGATACAAAAAACAACCGTTTCCCATCTTTACTTACCATAGGGCTTCTAACTGAGTAGTTTTTACTGTTAAATGTAAGAGGTAATATATTTATAAGTTGAAAGTTTTTATCAACTGATGCTCTAAAAAGATACAGCGGTTTAAACTTTGCAGAATCTGTTTTTTTTTGTGCGTCGTAAAAATTATTCCACGTAAAATAAATAGTTTTAAAATCGGGAGTAAATGAAATATCAGATTCGAAAAACTTATTATTCATTTCACTCGAAAATCGATCAATTTGAGTAAGATCTCCACTTTCATCATTAATTAATGCAAAATAAAATTCTAAAAAAAGTTGACGATTGTTTTTACGTCTATTTTTGGAAAAATTTTTATCATCTTCTGTCTTTTTAGAAGATGCAAACAGCACTACGCTGTCATTTAAATATGTAACACCAAAATCAGCATATTTTGAATTTATTGAGGTATTAATAACTTTATAATCTGTATTTTGAGATACTATTATATTGAGAAAAAATAGGAATATAATAGATATAAAATATTTCATAAGTAATTTATTTTTTTGAAATTTTTTCAAAAACCCATGCAGGTCCAATTAATAAAAATTGTAAATCTTTAAAAAAAGAAGGTTTTTTACCTTCAAGTTTATGTCCATAAAATTGACCTATCCAAGCAATAACAAATATAGCTAAAGAAGTATAAAATAGTGAGGAAATAATGGATAAATAATAATTGAATACAAGGCAAACTATTGAGAATGCAAGCATTTTTACAAAGGTTGAATAAGATAATTTTAAATAAAATAATAATAAAACAACGAGTACCGGTGATGCCCAATTTTCAATGAACGGATTGTTAATTTTAGTAAAATCTGAAATGAGGTTAGAAGGAAGGCTCATAAGCATACCAACAATACTTAAAAATATCGCAGGGACACAAAAAAAATGAATTAATTGGTTTGTTTTATTTTGATGACTTTCGGCATATTCTTCGAACCATTGTTCAAGTTTTTTCATCTTTAAATTTTAATTAACACTCATTAACACAATTTAACATTGGATAAGATGAATTTATATAAAAATGAGCCACCTTTGAATGAAAAATTGAACGTATGTAAATATATAAAAATATATTTTTTTAAATATTATAAAAAAAACTTAATTAAATGAAAAATAAATTGATAAACCTCAATCCTTTAAAATTAACAGCTATTGTATTGTTAATTTCACAAAGTATAATTTCACAAACTATAACTGGAAATGTAATTGACGAAGATAAATTACCACTAGAATTTGTGTCAGTGGCATTGTTACAGCCAAAAGATTCAATGTTAGTGAGTTATACTTCGACAGGAGAGGATGGTAAATTTGAACTTTCTGAAATTAAAAATGGTACTTATTTGTTCCAAGTATATTTAATGACCTATCAAGCGAATCAACAAGTTTTGACAATTGAAGATTCCCCAGTTAACTTAGGTACTTTGACACTAAAAAAAGAAGTGAATCAATTAAATGAAGTTACCATAAATGCAGTCGTTCCTATAAAAATTAAGCAGGATACTGTTGCTTTTAATAGTAAGGCATTTAGAGTACGTCAAGATGATAATGTTGAAGATTTAATAAAAAAATTGCCTGGTATTCAAATTGCTACAGATGGTACCGTGAGTGCTCAAGGACAAGATGTAACAAGAATTTTAGTTGATGGAAAGGAATTTTTTAACAATGATCAAACCATAGCACTAAAAAATTTATCCGCCGACGCTATTAAAAGTGTTCAAATAATAGATGAAGAAAGTGATGATACTAGAACAACAGGAATAAAGGACGGAGAGAAGAATAAAATTATAAACTTGGTTTTAAAAGAAGGTAAAAAGTCAGGTTATTTTGGTAAAATGGGAGCGGGAATTGGTACAAATGAGCGTTATACTAGTAATTTTGATATTAACAGATTCACAAGTAATACGCAACTAGCTGTTTTTGGAAATTTGAATAATATAAATAATACGGGTGCAAGTGTATTTAGAAGAGATGGGAGTAGGGGTTCAAGCAATAGTGGTTTTTTAACTACTGGAACTGCAGGTGCAAATTATAATTATGAATTTAAAAAAGATTTAAATTTTAACATTGATTATAATTATGGATATTCAGACAATGAACAAGAGGAAAGCTCAAATAGAACTCAATTTACCAATGATAAATTATTTACTTCAGAACGAGAAGAAACCAGTCAAAATATATCAAATAATCACAATGTAAATTTCAGTTTAAGAGATCGATCAAAAAAAGATACCTATCTTGAATTTAGAGGAAACTTTAAAAAAGATAATCGTGAATCAGATAGTTCAAATTCAACCGTATTTTTTGATGAGAATAACTTAGAAGATACAAATAGTAACAGAATTACAACTACTGAAGATGACAGAAATAATGGAGGTTTAAATTTTTCTTATCGAAAAAAAATTAATGAAGTAGGAAGAAATATTAGGGTGAGGGCAGGAGTGTCTTTTGTTGATAATGATGATACTAATTACCAAGAAGCTTTAAATAAATTTAACGTTTCAGATGCTGAAAATTTTCAAGAATCTAATGAAACTACCATCAGAAATGAACAAAACAAAAGTTTAAATTATAATGTTTCTGCGCGTTATATGGAGCCAATAGTTCCGCATCATTTTGTTAGTTTTTCTTCAGAGATAGAGAATTCTAAAGATGAAGAATATCTAAATCAATCAAGAACTATTAATACTATAGAGCAAAATCCATTTATTTTTAATACAGATTATAACAATCAAGTTTTTGATAATCAGTTAGGCTATGTTTTTAGCAAAGATGAATTTCAATTCTATTTGTCAGGAGGATTACAAACAATGAATCAAAAACTAGATGTTGATAATGCTAAAATTATAGATAAAACTTATGATAATTTTCTACCTAGAGCAACTGTAAGTTATGAATATAAAAAAGGTAAACGAGTTAGATTTAGATATAATAAATCAACTGAATTACCATCAGCAAATAGAGTTTCTCCGGTAGTAAATGATTTTAATCCTTTATCTATTAGTACAGGTAATATAAATTTAACTCCTGAAATCGCAGATAATTTCAATATAATGTATTATTCAAATGATTTTAAAACTGCAAATAGTTTCTTCACGTTTTTCAATTATAGTAAAACCACGAATGCAATTGTAACAGACAGAACTATTGATGATAATTTTATACAATATTCTACATTCGAAAATTTTGGTTCAAAATCTAATTTTAGAGGATTTATTTCCGTTCGAAGAAAAATTAAAAAAATAGGATTCAGATATAACTTTAGAATAGATGGTAATGCGAGTGATTATATTACAATTATTAATGGAGAATATAATAAAACTAAAAGTAAAGGAGCGAATTTTGATTTAAATTTAAGTAATGAAAATAAAAACAATATTGATTTAACAGTTGGAGCAAAATATGGTTTTAACAAAACTACCTATTCTCTTCAAGATAGAGATCGTGATTTTTTTGAGCAGAACTATTACGCTAAAATTGATTTTGATATCACTAATAGTGTAAATTTTAATACACAATTTGATTATAATTTATTTACTGATAATAATTTTGATTCTCAAAATGTTCCAATTTGGAATATGGCTGTAGAATATGCTTTTATGAAAGGTAAACGAGGGAATTTGAAATTTATGGTTTTTGATATTTTAGATAGAAATATTGGAATTGAAAGAACGAGTACTGAAAACTATTTTGAAGAAACCTTCAGACAAAATTTAGGAACTTATGCAATGCTTAGTTTTACCTACAATATAAAACCACCTACAGGAACAGAAAGCAAAAGAGGATCATCTGATAGACGACGTGGTTATAGAGTAAGACATTAATAGCTTAAATATAGCGTTAGTTAATATAGTTTTTTTACTCTGACTTTTCGAGTTTCTCAATTTGTCGTTTAGCTCTTTTATTTCCAGAGTCTAAGGTTAAAGATTTTTTGTAATTTTTAATAGCATTAATTGTATCACCATTTTTTAGAAAGGCTTCACCTAAACTATCGTAAACATTTGAACTTTCTGGGTACAATGCTTTATTTATTTTGAAAATTTGCATTGCCATTTCAACATCTTTATTTCTTAACTTTTTGTAGCCTAAAGAGTTTAAGTCAGCCTCGTTAATGGCGTTATCAGTAGAATCCTTTTGTTGAATAGCTAAAAAACTCTGTAAAGCTTTATCAAACTGATTATTTAATAAATACTCATTTGGTATTTTCTCATTTTTGTTTAGTTTTCTAAAAGCTTGTTGAATTGTGTCAATGTCATTTTTAGGTAACAAAACTAAATACTCTTTATGATCAATTGGATTTGTTGAAAACTGAATTTTCTCGTTCATTTCCTTTACAAAAAAAGTATGCTCATCAGTTTTTAAAGGTTTAATATTAGTTGCACCTCGCCATTTTAAATATAATTGTGATTCTTTAAAATACACTTCAATAATTTCATTTGAATTATAGAGATATCTACCAGTAGTTTTTTGAATAAATTCAGCGCTATTACTTTTTGAATTACAACTAATTAGAGAAAAAAATAAAAGAGAATACAGAGCAAGGTTTAATTTCATAATAAGTGTATTGATATGTAAAAATAAAAAAATCGTCTAACTTTATAAAGTTAGACGATTTTAAATTCAATTTGTAACAAATTTATTTCACATCCATTAACTCAACATCAAAGATTAGTGTAGCATCTGGAGGAATAACTCCGCCAGCACCACGACTTCCATATGCTAAATTAGAAGGTATTACAAAGCGGGCCTTATCTCCAACTTTTAATAATTGAATTCCTTCATCCCATCCTGAAATTACTTGACCAACACCTAATTGAAAATCGATAGGTTGTTTACGTGAATATGAAGAATCAAATACATTTCCATCTAATAATTGACCTTTATAATGTACAGAAACGGTTTTGCCTTTTTCAGCTTTTGCACCATTTCCTTCTTGTAAAATTTTATAACGTAAACCGCTTGGAGTTTCGTCGTATCCAGCTGCAATTTCTTCCATTTGCTTTTTTAGTTCAGCCTTTGCTTCAGCTTCTCTTTTTGCTCTTGAACCTTCAAAAACTCTAAAAGCTTCTATTGCGTTGAATTTTTCAGCTTGTTCACCAACTCTCATAATCTCAAGAGTTTCTAATACATCATTTTGAGCGATAGCATTAACAACATCTTGTCCTTCAACAACTTTTCCAAAAACAGTGTGCTTATTATCTAACCAAGGTGTTGCAACATGTGTGATAAAAAATTGACTTCCGTTAGAAGCAGGCCCTGAATTAGCCATAGATAAAATTCCAGGAGCGTCATGTTTTAATTCTGGGTGAAACTCATCATCAAAACTGTAACCAGGAGAGCCTGTTCCAGTACCTTGTGGGCATCCACCTTGAATCATAAAATCAGCAATTACTCTATGAAATTTCAATCCATCATAATAAGGGGTTCCTTGTGGTTTAGAACTGTTTTCTAAATTTCCTTCAGCTAAAGCAACAAAGTTACCAACTGTTCCAGGAGTTTTTTTAAACTCTAAACTTACTACTATTGCACCTTTTGTGGTGTTAAATTTTGCGTATAATCCGTTATCCATTTTCTTATTTTTTAAACGTTGCAAATATACATGCTTTCATTTGAAATAAAAGTATAAATATTACTTATTCAATTCTTTCAAAATTAAATCAATGGCTTTGTTAAGTTGAGGTTGTTTACCGGTAAGGCGGTCTTTAAAATTTTCGCCAACATAAACATCAGGACTCACACCTTCTACTTCCAAATCTTTTCCATCTAATGTATAACAACCCCAAGAAGGCAATCTATAAAATGAGCCATCAACCAATCCTTTTCCTGATGTAAAAATGATCCAGCGATATGTTTCAGTTCCAACAATAGTTCCTAAGCCAAGTTCTTTAAACCCGGCAGCAGTCATTTCAGCATCAGAAAGAGATTGCTCATTAATAAGTAGTACAATTGGTTTATTTCCATAATTAAAATTAGCTTGTCCAGTGAGTTTACCTTCTCTATATTTCCAGTTTAAGTATGTTTTTTGACTTAAAAATTTTAATACTTCATCGTGTACATTTCCTCCTCTGTTATAGCGTAAATCAAGAATTAAGCCATCTTTATAGGCTTCATCACTTACTAAATCTTCTTTGAATTTTATAAGTTCTTCACCACTCATATTTTTCATATGTACATATGCTATTCGGTTATTTGACTTCGAATCCACATACTTTTGGTTTTCATCTTGCCATTCGTCATATCTTAAATCTCTTACTTCATTTTTTGAAGATGGGTGAATATTTACGTTAAATTCATTTCCATTTCTTTCAAATGTTAGTGTTAGTTCTTCTAGGAATTTAGGAACAGAAAAATATTTTTCACGATTCACTTTTGAATCAATATTTTTACCATCAACGGCAACTAATTGATCTCCTTTTCTAAGATTAATTTCAGAATAATCAACGGGACTATGATTAAGTATTCTTTGAACTGTAAATGGATTTTCATTATCGAATAGAATTCCCGTAGCTAATGTTCTTGTTCCGTAATAGATATCTTCTTCGTCTCCACTTGAACTAAACCCAAAGTGAGAAGTGTTTAGTTCACCTAGCATGTCATTAAAAATTAATCGTAACTCAGCTCTGCTTTTTATATATGGTAAGTATTTAGCATATTGATCTCTAAGTTTTTGCCAATTTTGGCCGTGAAAATTTTCATCATAAAAATTCTCTTCCATTCCTGCCCAAGCCTCATAATACATTTGCATGAACTCTTTTGAAAGTGACTTGTTAAATTTATTTTCAATAGAAATTTCTTTTAATTTATTTCCAGCAATATCTAATGTATGTATGCTTCCATTTACCAATATATAATTATCTTTTTCTGTATTCACTAATTGATAGTTTCTAATAGTTTTGTCACTTACAGCTTCTGTTTTGTTATTTTCAAAAGGTTCTATAGTAGTTTTCCAAAGTTGTGGCTTCCCTTCACTATGATTTGAGATGTACAAAACAAATGTTTTTTCATCTTTTTGAATAACGGAAGGATTTTCTTGTTCACCAAATCTTGGACTAACACTTTTTAAGCGTTGCATAATGTTAGTTGAATTAATTCTAACAGTAGGTTTTTTCTTAGAAGTTTCTTCTTCATCATTTTTCTTATCATTTTCATCTTCAGGTTTAAACAAATCTGTGTATTCATCAATTTTGAAAGGAGTATTATATTTATCTAATGCCATTTGGTATATTTTACTATTGCTAGTTCCAAATGGATAGCTAGGGTTTTGTTTATCAGAAGCAAAGTATAAATACTTACCATTTGGAGACCAAACAGGAGAGGACTCTGATACTTTAGTGTTTGTTAAGTTTTTAATATTTTTTGAAGTGATGTTATATACAAAAATATCCGTTTCAAAATCTCGATAGGCGTTGTAAACTATATAGTTATCATCAGGAGAGAAATAAGGGTTTGAATTATAAAATCCCCACAATTCATCAGAAACAATGATTGAGCTTCTTAATGAAGTCATATCCATTAAACAAATATTATTTCTACCACTTATATAAACACCTTTCGTCCGATCACTATTGAAAGTTAACTGGCGATTGTTCATCGTATTTTTTGTTAATTGCTTCTCTTTTGAAGAACCATCTGCATTTATGGAGAACCAATTGTAATAGCCAAGAACAGATTGAGAATAGATAAGCGTTTTATTATTTTTTAACCATTTAACTTCTTGAACAGCCTCATTGCTGTTGGTTTCAATTTCTTTTATAAATTTTCCTTTAGTATCTGAAACAAACAACTTGCCTCTTGAGACAAAAGCTATTTTTTTATCATCTAGAGAAACATCAAAAAAAGTAATTTCTCCTTTTGTTGAGAACGATTGTTCTTTATCTAAGGTATTGTTTGTAAAAATATTAATAGTGGGCGTTGAAGTTTTTCCACTTTTAACATCATAAACTTGAATTTGATAATCTTTTCTAAAAACTATTTTTTCTCCATTAGCACTAACTTTTGGCCACATAATAGAACTTGAAAAGTTAGTTAATTGTTTTTTCTCTCCGTTTAGAAGAGTATATAAATTATATTCATTGTTTCCTTCATCTGATTTAAAATAGAGTGTTCCATTTTTATCAAAAGTTACACCAAAATCTTTTCCAATATAGTTTGTATGCTCTTTATACTCTGAAGTTTTTAAGTTGTATGATTTAATATCTGGATTATAGTCTCCTTTATATCTTTTTCTATGAGCAAAAATGCTACTCTCCCAAGATTCATTAAAATAAATTTCATCATTTATTGGGTTTTCAACAACATTATGCACAGTATTAAAAAAATGTTTAAACAAGCGTTTAGGAGTGCCTCCGTCACGTTCAATGCTATATGTAGTTAAATTATTATCTCTCGAAGATTCAAAGTAAATTTTTGAATTATCCCAACTCCATGAAGAAACATTATCTGGACTTTCATTAAAAGTAAGTTGTGTAATTTCACCACCATTTAATGGCATTACATATACATCATTATTTCCATATTGATTGCTTGAAAAGGCAAGCCATTTACCATTGGGTGAAACACTTGGGTTAGTTTCTTCTCCTTGCATAGCAGTTAGCCTAGAAGCATCACCTCCTTGAGTAGCAACGCTCCAAAGATCTCCCTCAAAGCTAAAAATAATAGTTTGGGCATTTGGTGTTAATGTTGGATTTAATGTGAAAAATAGTTTGTTAGACTGTGAATTACCTGTTATAGTGCTAATAAAAATAAGCACAGAAAAAATGGTTTTAATAAATTTCATAAAGAATAAAGTTTGAATTAGTAATCGAGCAATAAATTTATAGTAATTAAATAAAGAAGTTTCTTATTTTTATGTTAAAAAAAATCCGCTCAAAGGCGGATTTTAAATATTTAAAATTATTTTTATTAGACTATACTTCAGCTAAAACAGTAGCTTCACTAGTTGCTGATTGTTCAATTTTATGTGCGTCACTAGTTAAACCACAACCTTTTTTTGTTGACACACAAGAAGTAAATAAAACTATAGTTATAGTTATTAGCAAGGCATTTAAAGTTAATTTTTTCATTTTAATTTGGGGTTTAATTGAATTTATAACGGAGTAAATATAATATTTATTTTACAAAGCGAGTTTATCTAAGGTATAAATTATTAATTCTTCAACCGGTTTATAAGGATTTTCACTAAAATCACCTGTTGCTCTGTTTGCTATAATAGCATTCATAGAGCAGGCATTATGCCCTAAAAGTTTTGATAAACCATAAATGGCTGAGGTTTCCATTTCAAGATTGGTAATTCTAGTATTATTAAATTCAAAACTGTCAATTTTAGTATTTAATTCTGGGTCTTGAATGGCTAAACGGAGAACACGTCCTTGTGGACCATAAAAACCTCCAGCGGTAGCTGTAACTCCAGTAAAAACTTTATCACTTAGCAACTTCTTTTCAAGAGAATCACTATTTTTTACAATGTACGGTCTTGCTTTTTTTGGGCTCCAATTGGTATGCTCTATAAAAGCATCTTCAAATTCACTATTTAAAATATGCTCACAGTCATATGAAAGAAGCATTCCATCAAACCCTAAACCATATTTAGCCAATACAAAGCTATCAACTGGAATATCTTTTTGTAACGAACCAGAAGTTCCAATTCTTACAATATTTAATTGTGTGTGTTCTTTTTTAACTGTTCTAGTTTCTAAATCTATATTTACTAAAGCATCTAGTTCATTGATAACAATATCAATATTATCAGGACCTATTCCTGTTGAAATTACAGTAATTCGTTTGCCTTTAAAAGATCCAGTAATAGTTCTGAATTCTCTTTTTTGTATATCAAATTCAATAGAATCAAAATGTTTTGTAATTTTTGGTACCCTATTTTGATCTCCAACAAAAATAATATCTGTAGCTATATGTTCGGGCTTTAAATTTAAATGGTAAATACTACCATCGGGGTTCAGAATTAATTCTGATGCTGCTATTTTAGTCATATTTTATCCGCCTACGCGTTTTACGTTATATCCTTCTTTTTTAAGGATTTCCATGATTTTATCTCTATAATTCCCTTGAATTATAATTTCATTATCTTTTACACTTCCACCAACACCACATTTGGTTTTTAATAATTTCCCAAGCGACTTTAAATCAGTTTCACTACCAACAAAACCTGCAATTATAGTTACTGTTTTTCCACCACGTCCTTTATTTGAAAATAAAGCTTCTAAAAACTGTTTTTTTGGTGCTAAAGTTTCAACTTGCTCTTCCGTGTTGTAGTCGAAGCTATCATTTGTTGAAAATACAAAACCACCTAAATCTTCTAAGCTATTTAATTTTTTCTTGCCCATTTTTTTAAAAAAAAGTAAATTCAAAAATAAGGAATAATATGCTATTTTTTTAGCTTTTTCCAAATAAAAAGCAATACTGCTACTAATTCAAAAAGAAGTCCAATAGCTAGCAATAAATTAGCTTGTGGCCATTTCAAAACTTTAGTAATTGCACCAGCAAGAATCAAAAAAACACCAAATGTAAAAAATGAAATTATTCTTTTTGTAATCATTTTATTAGACCTAATTCTTTTAAACGTTCATTTAAAAATTCACCAGCAGTAGTATCATCATATTTTTTTGGTTGTGATTCACTAATACATTCAGGTAAACAGTTGAGAGGCATTTCACTAATCGGATGAGTAAAAAACGGAATCGAATAACGTGATTTATTCCAATCTTTTCTGGGTGGATTCACAACTCTATGAATAGTTGACCTTAATTTGTTGTTTGTTAATCGTTCTAGCATATCTCCAACATTAATTACTAATTGCTCAGGAAGAGCAGTTACAGGAATCCACTCACCTTTTTTATTTTGAACTTCTAGGCCTGAGGCTGAGGCTCCCATCAAAAGTGTAATTAAATTAATATCTCCATGAGCAGCTGCTCTCACTGCACCTTTTGGTTCTCCTTGAATAGGAGGGTAGTGTATTGGACGTAAAATACTATTGCCATTGATAACAAATTTATCAAAGTAAAATTCATCTAATCCAATATACAAAGCCAAAGCGCGTAGCACATATATTGCAGTTTTTTCAAGCATTTTGTAGGTTTCCATTCCAACTATATTAAAGTTTGGAACTTCTTTTACAACTACGTTTTCTGGATATTCATTTTTAAGTTTTTCATTATTTATAACTTCTTGTCCAAAATGCCAAAATTCTTTTAAGTCTCCTTCTGATTTTCCTTTAGCACTTTCTTTTCCAAAAGAAGTATAACCTCTTTGTCCACCAATACCTTCAATTTCATATGATTCTTTCGTGTTAGTTGGTAAATCAAAAAAGTTTTTTACTTCGGAATATAATTTATCAGAAATAATATCAGATAAAAAGTGTCCTTTTAGAGCAACAAAACCTATTTCTTCATACGCTTCACCAATTTCTTTTATAAATTGTTGCTTTTTTGAAGGTTCTTCAGATAAAAAATCAGATAGGTCAACACTTGGAATATTTTTCATATCATTTAAATTTGTTGATTAATAAAAATACAAAAATTATTTATTCTTTTTAATAATAGGTATTAGGTAACTTAATGTGTAATTAAAGCCTACTCCAGTATTGTTTAAAAACACGCGATTAAAACCAGGAACATAAAGATTTTTAAAGTTTTCAGGGTCAGTGGTACTGATTAAATTATTAAAACTGATGCTTACGCCTAAATACAAATTTTTAAAAGTTTCTACTTTCATTCCAAAAACAAATTCAACCCAGTGGGCCGTTAAATCGCTAAACTGCATATTTGGTTCTAAAGTTTCAGCAATAAAATATGTTCCTTTTACATTTGGTGTGTAATTATTTAAGGTTTGATCAAAAAAGCTTAAACCATATCTTAAACCAACGTAAATTTCATTGTTCATACCTACCCAATTTTCATAAGCATTATAATTTATACCTACTTTAAAATAAGAACCTTTTGTGGTGAAATTAATATAATCTTCGTTTGTTGTTTTATCTAAAACACCTAGTTCAACTGCGGCATAATAGTTTTTTAAAAATCTGAAATCACTAACAATCTCAAATCCTTTTGATTCAGTTTCAAATATAGAATGTATCGGTTTACTAACGTCAACGCCAATTCTAATACCATATTTTTCTTTTATTTTTATGGTATCATTCTCTATTTGAGATGTTGCTATACTTACATAAAAAAGGCTAATGAAAAATAGTAATATGTGCCGTTGTGTCATTATCAATTAATGTGTTGTTAATATTAATATTTTTTATCCAATTAGTGGTATTACTTTCTATTTGCATATTGTCAAATGTAGTTTTGTATCCACAAGAACGAGAAACAAATATATCATTTCTATCATAACTAAATGTAATAGTGTCATTTACTAAGTTATTCACTAAAATATATGTTGTTGCATTTTGGTTTAAATCTAGTGGTGCTGCAATAGAGTCTAAAGATTCGTTTACATAAATACTATCATAATTTATCGCCCAAACAGTTAAATCAGTTATTTGTTTTACTTCGGTTTGATTTTCATTATCATAGAATCGAAGTACTAAATTAGGAGTCGTATCTTCAATGCAGATATCATCTTTTTCACAACTTAAAATTGCTAAAAATAAGAGAGCCATTAAAATTAAATTTTTCTTCATATTATGGTTATTTTAATTCTAAAAGAACTACATTTTCTACATGATGCGTTTGTGGAAACATATCAACAGCCTGTGTTTTAACAATTGAATATTGTTCTTTCATTAATGCTAAATCACGTGCTTGTGTCGCAGAATTACAGCTTACATAAACAATTCGTTTAGGTGAAATTTCTAAAATTTTTGCAACTACATTTTTATGCATTCCATCACGCGGAGGATCTGTAATAATCACATCTGGTTTTCCATGTTTTTTGATAAAATTATTATTGAAGACATCTTTCATGTCTCCTGCATAAAACTCAACGTTTTTAATGTTGTTTAATTGTGCGTTTAGCTTGGCGTCTTCAATTGCTTCTGGAACAGATTCTACGCCAATAACTTTTTTAGCATTTTTAGAAACGAACTGAGCGATTGTTCCAGTACCAGTATAAAAGTCATAAACAAGTTCATTGCCTTTTAAATTGGCAAAATCACGAGTTATTTTATAGAGCTCATATGCTTGTTTAGAATTTGTTTGATAGAATGATTTTGGTCCTATTTTAAATTTTAAACCTTCCATTTCTTCAAAAATATGATCTCTTCCTTTAAATAAAATAATATTTTGATCATATAATGTATCGTTCCCTTTACTATTAATTACGTATTGTAACGAAGTGATTTCTGGAAATTCGTTCGCTAGAGCATTTAGCAACCCTTCACGTTTTTCTTTTTCTTCTTTAAAAAATTGGATGACTACCATAATTTCACCAGTTGAAGAAATGCGAAGCATAATGGTTCTTAATAAACCATCTTGATCTCTAGGATTGTAAAAATCTAGCTTATTTTCAATACCATAATTTTTAATAAAATTTCTAATTTGATTTGAAGGGTCTTCTTGTAAATGACATTTTTCTATGTCTAAAATTTTATCCCACATCCCGGAAATATGAAACCCACAAGCATTCCTATTGTCAATATCTTTTTCAGAATTAATTTCTTCTAATGTTAGCCATCTGCTATTTGAAAATGAAAACTCCATTTTATTTCTATAAAAATAGATATTTTCACATCCTAAAATAGGAGTTACCTCTGGCAATTCTAAATGCCCAATGCGAATAAGATTATTTACAACTTCATTTTGCTTATAGGCTAATTGATGTTCATACCCCATATTTTGCCATTTACATCCGCCACAATGCTCAAAATGTTCACATACGGGTTCTACCCTTTTCTCAGAATATTTATGAAATTTAATAGCTGTTCCCTCAAAATATGCTTTTCGTTTTTTACCTGTTCTAATATCAACAATATCTCCAGGAACTGTATTTGTTAAAAAAATAACACGTCCGTCAGGTGCTTTTGCAACAGTTTTACCTCTAGCTCCAGCATCTATAACTTCTATATGTTCAAAAATTGTTGGTTTGTTTCTTCTACCCATGTTGCAAATGTACTATTTTGCATAAAAAAAGCATCTCTATTAGAGATGCTTTTTTTATTATTAAAACAAGTTTATTTGACACTTCTCATATAAGCTGTAATTGCAGCTAACTCATCACCAGTCATATCTTTAACAAAACCATCTAAGTTTGCTTTCATAATAGCAACTTGGCCAGGGTCTGTATCAACAATTGCAGGAGATTCTCCTTTTAAAAATTTTACCATGTTTGCATTTTGTTCTGCATACACTTTATTAATTTCTTTTATTGAAGGACCAATAACTTTCATATCAGGATTGTGACATGTAGCACAAGTTTTTTCTGTAAATAATTTTTTACCTAGTTCAAGATTATCAGCAACTGCATCAGTAGCCTCAGCTTTTACTTCTTCTTTTACAGCCTCAACTTTTGTTTCAACTTCTTTTTTTACTTCTTCTTTTTTCTTATCGCCGCAACTTGTTAAAAACACTGCAACTAAACCTAGAGCTAATACCGATTTTTTCATTTTTTTAAATTTATTTTGAAATTATATACAAATCTATTCAATTAATTTTAATGTTTATGTGATTTGTATGACAAAATTATCAAGAATGATATAATTAATTTTTAAATAAAGGATTTAATGAATGAAATATAAGTAAGGCTCTATTAAAGTATTTAAAATATTTTGTAATTTGCGCGTTGAATTAGGATGATTTCTCTCCATAAGAAGGAATTGATAATTTCAATTTTTTAAAATTTAAAAGTGATGGTTTCAGAAAAAATCTCATCAGAACAAGCAATTAATTTAGAGGAAAAGTACGGAGCTCATAATTACCATCCGTTACCAGTTGTATTAAGTAAAGGTGAAGGTGTTTATGTATGGGATGTTGATGGTAAGAAATATTATGATTTTTTATCAGCTTATTCGGCTGTAAATCAAGGGCATTGTCATCCTAAAATTATTAATGCGCTTCAAGATCAGGCAAGTACGTTAACATTAACATCAAGAGCTTTTTATAATGATGTGTTAGGTAAATACGAAGAATATGTTACTAATTATTTTGGTTTTGATAAGGTGCTACCAATGAATACCGGCGCTGAAGCTGTTGAAACCGCTATAAAATTATGTAGAAAATATGCTTATGAAAAAAAGGGAATTCCTGAAAATGAGGCAGAAATTATAGTGTGCGAAAATAATTTTCATGGAAGAACAACAACAATTATTAGTTTTTCGAATGATGAAGATGCTCGTAAGAATTTTGGTCCTTTTACAGAAGGATTTATCAAAATAGAATATGATAATTTAATAGCTTTAGAGGATGCATTCAAATCTAGTAATACTATTGCTGGTTTTCTCGTAGAACCTATTCAAGGAGAAGCTGGAGTTTATGTTCCATCTGAGGGATATTTAGCAAAAGCAAAAGCTTTATGTGAGAAATATGATGTGCTATTTATTGCTGATGAAGTTCAAACAGGTGTGGCAAGAACAGGTCGTTTATTAGCTACTTGTGGAAACTGTTCCTGTCCAGATAAAAATTGTTCTGGAACTCCTGAAGTTAAGCCAGATATTTTAATTTTAGGAAAAGCATTAAGTGGTGGAGTTTACCCTGTGTCAGCAGTTTTTGCAAATAATGAAATTATGGAGGTAATTAAACCAGGTCAACATGGTTCAACTTTTGGAGGTAACCCATTGGCTTGTGCTGTTGCCATTGCTGCTTTACATGTTGTTAAAGATGAAGCTTTAGCTCAAAACGCTGACAGATTAGGTAACTTATTTAGAAGCGAATTGCAAAAGTTTATTGAAACAAATGATCTTATTAAATTAGTGCGTGGTAAAGGTTTACTTAATGCTATTGTTATTAATGATACTGAAGATAGTTCAACTGCTTGGGATTTATGCTTAAAACTGCGTGATAACGGTTTACTAGCTAAGCCTACACACGGAAATATCATTCGTTTTGCACCTCCTTTAGTTATGAATGAAGAACAATTACTTGATTGTGTTTCAATAATTAAAAAGACAATTTCTGAATTTTAAAATTATTAATAATTTAAAATATTAAAAAGGAAAAGCGGTTAATCAGCCGCTTTTTTAATTATAAGTTTTTATAATAATTGATTATTTAATTAGTACTAATATTAATAGTATTAACATTGAAAAATTGCATGTATACTTACTAAGTATTAAATTTGTTCAATAACTACTAAAAAATGGTACTACTTAAAAAGCAGATTATTACAGTTTTATTAATTGTTTTTGTGAGTAATTTATATAGCCAAGATTTATTAAAATCTGTAACTAATACAGGTGCTGGAGTAACAGCCAATAATTCACAAAATTGGTCAGATTTAGTTACTACTAATATTGATGTTACCGGAATCTCCAACATATTAGTTACTGCAAGTATAAATATGAGGCCTGATGGAGTTAGTACATCAGGTAGAGAAGGTAATTATAGAATTTACAGTACATCTTTACCAGATGATAGCGGAATCATAAAAAGGCAAATTAAAAGTTTAAATGAACTAGGAGTAGAAAGTTGGGGTATAGGAACCTTAGTTCATATTTTTGATGTTTCATCTTTGTCAGGCACAATTCCATTAATATTAGAACATAGTAACCAGGGAGCTTCAGAAAATGGTAGAAATGTATATTCCTCGGCAAGGTTAACTGTAGTAGCTTTAACAACTGCACTTAATAGCTATGAGTTAAGTAGTGATGTTAAAAGAATTAATGAGGGTCTAGAAGAAGTTTCTGCAACAACAACGACTTTTACTGAGGTCAATGGAACTGCAACAAGTGCAATTACTTTACCTTTTAAAGGAAGTATATATGTAATGGGTTCAATTAATGGAAGGTCTAATGCGGCTGGTACTACAGGTGAATATCAATTAGAATATTCCACCAATGGAAGTAGTTGGTCTTTACTTGGTCTACCAGTGAAAAGAACAATGATAAATACCTGGGATGATGGAATTATAAGTTTAACAGGTTTACTTGAGGACCAAAATCCTGGTTCTAATTATCAATTTAGATTAGTACATAGAAGAATTAGTGGTACCGCACCTTTAATCACCAGAAATGTTAATATTGTAGCCATAGGATTGTCACACGCTGGAGGAGCTCACTTCCCAGCGTTTAAAGTTGAAGATGTTACAGGATCAACTGTTTCAGGTGTTAGTACACCAGATGCATTGATTAATTCAACCTCTTTTACCACAGCGGCTGATTTTATTGTTGCTTCAGTATTGGAAGAACCTGATGTATTTGTTAGTTCTCAATTTTTGGTAAGTGCCAGTGGTTTAGATCAAACTAGTACTAGTCCAGTTGAACGAATGAGGGGAAAGAACCAATTGTTTTTAGACAATGGTACTACACAAATATTTGAAAGTCCATATTTTAGATATATTCCTGATAACTCATCCTTTGGAAGTGGAGGAACCATTGGTTTGGCTGAAAACCTTAATGGATCTATAAGTTATACTTTCGGAATGAATCATGGTGTAGAATTTATATCAAGTTCAGGACCCAAAACAGCAGCTCTTTCTACTTCTGATGTTATATTAATGGGATTTCAAACTTTTGATGTTCCCGTTTCTACGTTAAGTACGAATGAAGAATTTTTGAGTGAAGGATTAAGATTCTTTTCAAGAAATAACAAGGTTGTTTTAAAGAGTGATAAATTAATTGATGTGAATATCAAGATTTATAATATTTCAGGTCAATTAATTATAGAAGAAAAATTCAAGAGTCGAGATGAAATCTCTGTCAATGTTAGTTATAATGGAATAATTATAGGTATAGTTGAATCGAAGAATAGAACATTTTCAAAAAAAATGATAATCAAATAATTTACACATAAAAAAAGCAGCCAATTGGCTGCTTTTTTTATAATTTAATAATCTATCGTTTACGTCTTTTAGAACTTTTATCACTTGATCCAAAAGCACTTTTGCTGTCAGGTCTTTTTCTTCCAAATCCTTTAAAATCACTTCCAGGTTTACCACCAGAGCTTCTTCTTCGGCCACTACCAGAATCTTTACGGTTCTTATCACGGCTTCTACCTCCACCACTTCTACCAGATCGTTTTTTCTCTGTAATCTCAACATTTACATTTCTACCTTCAAAATCAACATCATTTTCCTGAAAAGAAGCAATTGTTTCGTCTTTATAATTTTTGTCTAATTCAAAAAATGAAAAAGTATCTAATATTTCAATTTGACCAATTTCAATATTTTTGGCAATTTGCTGTTCATTTATAAGTCCAATTAATCGAGCAGGATTTAATTTGTCTTTTCTACCAATGTTGATAAAGAAGCGAGTCATATTTTCATCATCTCTACGTTTACCTCTAGAGTCAGAATCTCTACCTCTCATTTGATCACTATCGTTTAGGTCAGGTGCATTTTGATAGTATGATAAAAACGTATTAAACTCTAAAGAAACAAATCTTTTAATGAGTTCTTCACGGTCTAAACCTTCTAGTTTTTCATAAATTGAAGGTAGGAAGTCGTTAATTTCTGCTTCATTAATTTCAATATCATGGACTTTGTCAATTAATTTTAATAATTGATTTTGACAAATTTCTTTACCAGTAGGTATTGGCGTACTCACAAACTGTTTTCCTAGTATTCTTTCAATAGGTCTTAATTTACCTTTTTCTCTTCCAGTAACAATTGCTATTGAAATACCTTCTTTACCAGCTCTACCTGTTCTACCACTCCTGTGTGTGTAATTCTCTATTTGATCTGGTAATTTATGATTTATAACGTGTGTTAAGTCATTCACATCTAATCCTCTCGCGGCAACATCTGTAGCAACTAAAATTTGTAAATGCTTTTTTCTGAATTTTTGCATAACACTATCTCGTTGAGCTTGAGATAAATCGCCATGGAGAGCATCCGCATTATATCCATCTTTAATTAATTTATCTGCAACTTCTTGAGTTTCTCTTCTAGTTCTACAAAAAATAATACTATAAATATCTGGATTAACATCAGCAATTCGTTTTAATGCTGCATATCTATTTCTTTCTGATACTACGTAATATTGATGTGAAACTTGATCAGAGCCTTTATTTTTTTTTCCTGCACTAATTTCTAGAGCATTGTTCATATAATTACGTGCAATACTTTCAACTTCCTTTGGAAATGTAGCTGAAAATAATAGCGTTTGTTTATGCTTCGGAGTTACTTCAAGAATTTTATCTAGTTCATCTTTAAAGCCCATATTAAGCATTTCATCAGCTTCATCTAAAACTAACCATTTAATATTAGAGAGCTTTAGTTGTTTTCTGTTAATTAAATCAACAGTTCTACCAGGAGTACCAACAATAATTTGGACTCCCTTTTTTAATTTTTTTATTTGATCTTCAATGCTTGAACCACCATAAACAGCAAGTGTTTTAACACCCTTTAAGTATTTTGAGAATTCATCAATGTTTTTAGCAATTTGAATTGCTAATTCTCTGGTTGGTGATAAAATAATAGCTTGTGTATTTGAATCTTCGCTATTTATTTGTTCTAAAATAGGTAAACTAAAAGCAGCAGTTTTTCCTGTACCTGTTTGTGCAAAAGCTTTTAAATCTTGATCTGATGTTAAAACTTGCGGAATTGCTTTTTCTTGAATTTCTGTAGGATTTTCATATCCCAAATCGGTTAAGGCCTTTAGCACATTTTGGCTAAGACCTAGTTCATTAAATGTCGACATTCTGTATATATTATTGATTTACAGACGCCCATCTATAAACCGGTTAAAAACGTGCAAAGGTACACTTATATTTTGTGTTACAACCTAAAAAGCAGTTTATTTTAATTTGCTCAGTTCTGAATGAAGTTTTCTAGAATCTAAATAAGTGAAACCATTTTTAACAAAACCATCTTTGTCAACAATTATTGTTCGCGGGTAATTGCTAGTAAAAAAGCGGTGAGCTTCACTGTCATTGGTAAGTTTAAATTGTTTTGAAATATCTAGATTTTTTAGATTTGGTTCAGCTGTTAAATTTTCTGAAGTACGATTCATATTAATACCAACAAAAAGTATGTTAGGAAAAGTGGTTTCTAAATATTTGATACGTTTTAACAAGTAATCGGAAGACATATAATTTATAGACCAAAAGTATATAACTGAATTCTGATTTTTGATGATATCTCTAATAGTTACTATTGAATTATCATTTGATAGGATAGTAAAATTATTTAACAGCTCATTATTTATAATAGTTTTACTATCATTAACCAAGTTTTTAACTTGGGTTAAAGACTCTTCATCAGTACAATTTTCTAAAAACAAATTTAAAACATCATCATTTATATTACAAGTAGACTCGCTTTTTAAAAAATCATTCACAACAATTCTTTTTAACAAAGTGTTTTTAAATTTTTCAGATTTAATATTTTCTATTGTAGCATTTAAAATATTAAGAGTAAGATTATTTTTGGTTGAATCTTTTTCTTTTAATTCATAGCTTAAATTGTATAAATAATTAACAACATAGTTTTGATATGGGTAGAACGGAATTAAATTTTCTTCATTTAAATTAATGTTTTTTCTGAAGTCATAAAATTCATTGGATACTGTTGGTAATTTTTTATGTTTATGTGCTTTTTTATAAAATAAAGGATACATTTCTTTCAATCTGAAAAGCGGAAAATTAATAGCTACTGAAGTTAATTTTTTAAATCCATCTGATACTTCTTGTTCTTGTTCATTGGTAAATTCAGTAAAAATAGTATGACGTTCCTTTGAAAGAGAGTCTATTTTAAATTCAAATTCTTTCTCATCCAAATCAAAGTATTTGTACATACTTTCTTCTTCCTTTTCATTTTGAAGAAATAAATTTATTAGAAATTCGTTTTTAGCACTTCCTCTTCCGCTAAATACAAGAGATTCATCAAAATCCCAGGTGTTGAGTCTTACTAAAATACTATCGTTTGGTTGAACATAAACATATTGAAATTCAGTACCATGCTTAAAGGTATAAAGTCCTTCTTGTAAGGATTTGTAATTATTTATAAAATGGTTATTAGCATCTAAAGATAAAGAATCAATGATATTTCCATCTTTTAAAAATAAAACAAAATCTGATTTTGGATTAATGATTTCTCCTCCAAATGATGTCACATCATTATTCTTATTAGTTGTATTACAACTTATAGATAACGATATTAATATGGTAATGATATAGTATTTCATTGAGTTTGAATTGAAACAAAAATACATACAACTTATTTCTTATCTTGTTAATGAGATGTTAAATATAAAATGATAGTTTTAAACTTCAAAAAATTAACTTTTAATTATATATTTTTTAGTGAATCTAATTTATTACTTTTGCAAAAATTTAAAAATAATTAAGAATGCTATCAGTATCAAATTTATCCGTTCAATTCGGGAAAAGAGTTTTGTTTGACGAAGTGAACACAAAATTTACTATTGGTAATTGTTACGGAATTATTGGTGCCAACGGTTCTGGAAAATCTACTTTTTTAAAAATTATTTCTGGTCAAATAGACCCAACATCAGGAAGTGTACATTTAGATCACGGAAAAAGGATGTCTGTTTTATCTCAAGATCACTATTCCTTTGATGAGTATCAAGTTTTAGATACTGTAATGTTAGGGAATAAGCAATTATTTGAGATAAAGAAAGAAATGGATGCTATTTATGCAAAGGAAGATTTTTCTGAAGAAGATGGAATAAAAGTTGGAGAATTAGGTGTTGAATTTGAAGAAATGGGAGGTTGGAATGCAGAAAGTGATGCCGCAACGTTATTGTCGTCTTTAGGCATAAAAGAAGACATGCACTACACGCTAATGAGTGAGTTAGATGGTAAGGCCAAAGTGAGAGTATTACTAGCACAAGCTTTATTTGGAAATCCAGATGTGTTAATTATGGATGAGCCAACAAATGATTTAGATTTTGAAACTATTGGTTGGTTGGAGAACTTTTTAGCAAATTATGATAATACCGTAATAGTTGTTTCTCATGATAGACACTTTTTAGATGCGGTATGTACACATATTTCTGATATTGATTTTGGCAAAATAAATCACTTTTCAGGAAATTATACATTTTGGTACGAATCTAGTCAGCTAGCTGCTCGTCAAAGAGCACAACAAAATAAAAAGTCGGAAGATAAAAAGAAGGAACTGGAAGAGTTTATACGTCGTTTTTCTGCTAATGTGGCGAAATCTAAGCAAGCAACAAGTAGAAAAAAGATGATTGAAAAATTAGATGTTGATCAAATAAAACCTTCAAGTCGTAGATATCCTGCAATTATTTTTGAACGTGAGCGCGAGGCTGGAGATCAAATTTTAAATGTAGAACATTTATCTAAGGCAACTGAAGAAGAAGTATTATTTAATGATATTCATTTCAATTTAAATAAAGGAGATAAAGTCGCTTTAATATCTAAAAATTCAAGAGCAGTAACTGCTTTTTATGAAGTTTTGAATGGGCATTTAAAAGCAGATAGTGGTAAGTTTCAATGGGGAGTTACTACAAACCAATCGTATTTACCTTTAGATAATTCGGAGTTTTTTACAGATTCAACTTTAAATTTAGTTGATTGGTTACGTCAATATGCAAAAACTGAAGAAGAGCGCGAAGAGGTCTACTTAAGAGGGTTTTTAGGTAAAATGATTTTTAGTGGTGAAGAGGCTTTGAAAAAATGTAATGTGCTTTCTGGAGGTGAAAAAGTTCGTTGTATGTTATCTAGAATGATGATGTTAAGAGCAAATGTTTTAATGTTAGATGAACCCACAAATCATTTAGATTTAGAATCAATTCAAGCCTTTAATAATTCATTGACTAATTTTAAAGGGACAATTTTGTTTACAACACATGACCACGAATTTGCGCATACAGTAGCAAATAGAATTATTGAAATTACTCCGAAAGGAGTTATAGATAGGTATTTAACATTTGATGAATATTTAGATGATCCTAAAGTAAAAGAATTAAGAAGTAAAATGTATTCATAAAAAAGGGAGCTAATTGCTCCCCTTTTTTTAATTTTGCCCCATTCTTCTGCGTTTACCATATTCTTGAAGAATTCGTATGTTAAATTGTTTTTCTGCAATTTTTAATCTAATAATTTTTTTATTGGAAATAATTGTAGAAAGTTCTTCAATGAGTTTTATTTTGTCTTCAGCAATTTGTTTTTCAAATTGAATCGATTTTTGAATTAACTTTTTTGCATCTTCATCTGATAGGTTTTCAATACCACCACCAAAATTTAACTCACGTTGCAAACCGCTTTCCAATTGCATTTTATTTTTTTGAATATTCTCTGAGTACAAGTTATAAATAGGCCAAAATTTTTCTGCTTCTTTAGGTTTTAAACTCAAAGCTTCTGTTATATAGGCAGTTTTTAGTGTTTTAATTTTTTGCCTATTGATTTGTTGTCCGAACGAATTACTCGTGACAAATAGTAAAATAAGTAATATGGCTAGTGTATTTTTCATTTTGAATAATATTTTAATTTTCATAGATAATTAGATCTAAGTCTTCAGTATTCAAATAGTCAATAACTTCTTCATCTGAAATAGTTGAGGTATATATATCATCATTTAATTCAATATCTGGATACATTGAAACTATATTTAAAGCATCAATGTCAATATTTCCATTATCAATCCAATTTTCAATATCTGAAGCAGCTATTGATTCGAATGTAACCGGTTTTTGATTATTAGTTAACGTAAAAATAAGTAGGAGTGAGGCAGCAATTGCAATAGGTGCAATGAATTTAGAGAATCCTTTTTTTAATGAAATTACTTTTGGCTCCTTTTTAACTTTACCTATAACTTTATCTTCTAAAGTATCAAAGTAATTTTTAGGAATGCCACTATTTTTTTCTTGAATTGCTTCAGCTTTTAATTTAGCTAGCACAATATCTTCAATTGAATCGAAATAGTTTTCAGGTGTTGTAAATACTTTAGTATTAATTTTATTTTGAAGATTTTCAGTTTTTAATGCAGCAATAACATTATCTTCAACAGTTTCAAAGTAATTTTCAGGTAATT
>NZ_JABDRI010000095.1 GCF_013041805.1 Lutibacter sp. | reverse complement strand
CAACAACACAGGCAACAGCACTTACTACTAACCACTTCCAATAAAACATATACTTTTCGAGCTCTTCTCTTAAATTGATCGAATTCTCGTTGAAGTGAATTGGGTTTAATTGATTTTCTTGTTGCATACTATATGTTTTAACGTGTTAAGATTAACACTAAAGACAGCACAGCAGTTGCTATTGAAATTAATGATGACGTGGTTCCTATAGCTGCTGAATTTACTTTTGCTTTGTTTGGTTCTATATACAAAATATCATTTTGAGCTAAATAATAGTAAGGTGAAGCAAATAAAGACTCATTTGTTAAGTCTAATCTAATTTTTTCAATAGCTCCATTAATATTTCTAATTAATAGCACGTTTTTTCGTTTTCCTTGAATTGTTAAATCTCCTGCTAAAGCAATAGCTTCAGGTATTGAAATACGTTCGCTTACCACATTAAATGCTCCAGGAGTTTTTACTTCTCCTAACACAGAAACTCTAAAATTCTCGAGACGTATTGTTACTACAGGATCTTTTAAGTAACTTTCTAATTTACCTTTTAAATACGTTCTAAGTTCATTGGTTGTTAAATCTAAAACTTTTAATTGCCCCAATATTGGAAAGGAAATCTCTCCATTCGTATCAACAAGGTATGTAATTGGATTAATTGCATTGACTTGACTTCCTCCTCGAAATAAGTTAAAAGGAGCGGCCGCTTCAGTATCTTGTGCACTCACAAAAATTGAAATTATATCATCCATTTGAATTTTAGGAGCATAGTTTCTCAATATTTCATTTTGAATAGCTTCTTCATTTTGAAAATACACCATATCTTTTTTAGAAACGCACGATGTGGTTAAAACAAATCCAAATAAGCAGATTAATAGGGTATGTATTTGGTGATTTTTCATATTTCTTTTTTACAAATATATTTAATAATTCCTAGTTAATTATCTAACACCTCATACTTTGAATTATTAGAGATAAACTCTGGCACTATTTTTTTCATTCTTAACACTATATCTTCAAAATTTAAAGTTTCATGAAGCGCACATAA
Source organism: Lutibacter sp. (assembly GCF_013041805.1). Taxonomy (GTDB): domain Bacteria; phylum Bacteroidota; class Bacteroidia; order Flavobacteriales; family Flavobacteriaceae; genus Lutibacter. Next base: position 3,458 of record NZ_JABDRI010000095.1, on the reverse strand, counting down.
CTCTTCAATTTTATGATTCGTTTTTTCAAAATCCATCTTTTTTACTTTGGCAATCATAATTTTATCGTGATATGTTGTTTGGGTATTTTCCCCATCACATAATAATTCTTCATAAATTTTTTCGCCAGGCCGTAACCCTATTATTTTAATATCAATATCTGCTGGGAAATTAAAACCCGATAATCGAATCATGTTCAATGCTAAATCAAATATTTTAATTGAATCGCCCATATCAAAAACAAAAATTTCCCCTCCTTTTCCCATACAACCAGCCTCTAAAACCAATTGGCAAGCTTCAGGAATCGTCATAAAATAACGAGTAATATCTTTATGAGTTACGGTAATTGGACCTCCTCTTTTTATTTGAGATTGAAATAATGGAATTACAGAACCATTAGAACCTAGCACATTTCCAAACCTTGTTGTGATAAATTTAGTACTTCCTTTATCGTTATTAAAATTGATATACATTTCAGCAACTCGTTTGGAAGCCCCCATAATATTAGTTGGGTTTACCGCTTTATCTGTTGAAATAAAAACAAATTTTTCTACTTGATATTGTAGTGCCAAATCAACTAATATTTTTGTTCCTACTACATTGGTATTTAACGCTTCACTCGGATTGTCTTCCATAAAAGGTACATGCTTATATGCTGCCGCATGAAAAATAATAGCAGGTTGATACTCTTTTATCAATCCCTCCATTCTAGTTGCATTTCGAATGTCTGCAACAATAGCAGTAATATTACCAACCTGTTTATGTATAAAAGATTGTTGTAAGTTGTATAAATCAGATTCTGCCTGATCTACCAATATTAAATTTTTAACATTAAATGTTGAAATCTGACGTATTATTTCACTTCCAATAGAACCAGCTGCACCAGTCACCAAGATCACTTTGTTCTCAAATTCTTTTTGAAGCGTTGGATTGTTCAATGAAATAGGTTGCCTTCCTAATAAATCTTCAATTTTTACAGCCTGAATTTGTTTTGGATTTAAATTTCCATCCATCCAAGATTGAACAGGAGGTACAATTTTTACTTTTGAAGGTAACTTAGATAGCCTGTCAACTATTTCAAGTAACCTAGAAGGACGTATATTTTGAATAGAAATAATTATTTCATCAACTTGCTTATCTAAAATGAAATCTTCATCAATTTGAGCAGCATCATAAACAAGTATTCCATTCATTTTTTTCCTTGCTTTACGCTTATCATCATCAATAAATGCAATCACATTTGAATTGATTTTTTTATCATTCGTTAATAGCGAATATACTAGCATACCTGCCTCACCTGCACCATAAATTATCACTTTTTTATGAACTTCAAAACCCGACATCACATAATAGTACACTTCTTTAAATAAATAGCGACTAAAAATTAAAACAAGTACATTTAATAAAAAGTGAATGACTAAGATAGATCTAGGAATTGTAAAATTTGATTGAATGGATGCATACTTATTTACTATAACTACACCTCCTAACAATGCAAGTATTATAAAGCTAGCAATGGAAACGTTCATCGAATCTTTAAATCCAGTATGCCTAATAATTCCTTTATAGGAACCCACCAATACAAATGCAATTAGCGCCGCAACAATCACTAAAGGTATTTGGAGAAGTAACTTTGACGTATCAAAAGTAAAACTGAAATTAAAACGAATCAAATAGGATAGCACAAAAGTATTTATAACAATATAAATATCAATCAATAACACAATCCAGCGTGGAATGTTTCTTCTTGCAATTTTTTTAAATAACCTTAGAATCATACTAACAGTGTTTTAGAATTTCTATAATCCTGTTTAATTCCTTTTCTGTATTATTTGACCCACTAGGTAAGCACAATCCTTTATCAAACAAATTTTCAGAAATTCCATTTATATAACGTGGGTATTTTTGAAATATTGGCTGCAGGTGCATAGGTTTCCATAAAGGCCTAGATTCAATATTTTGCTCTTGCAAAGCTAATCTAATTTTTTCCCTAGTTGCATAAGAATCAGTGATAATACAAGTTAACCATCTATTAGAAAAATAGCCTTCTGGCTCTTGTAAAAATTCATATTTATGTTTAAGTGCTTTATAATAATACAAGTAATTATTTCTTCTTGATTTCACTCGTTCCTGGACTACCTCCATTTGTCCCCTACCAATTCCTGCCAGTACATTACTCATTCTATAATTATAGCCTATTGCAGAATGTTCGTAATGAGGTGCTTTATCTCGTGCTTGGGTTGCTAAAAAAATAGCGTCTTCTTTACACTTTAGATTTTCACAAATTAATGCGCCTCCTCCAGAGGTTGTAATTATTTTATTTCCATTGAACGATAAAATACCAAAATCTCCAAAAGTTCCACATTTTTGACCATTGACTTCGCTTCCTAAAGCACTGGCGGCATCTTCAATTATAGGTATATTATATCGAACACTCAATTCTTTAATTTTATTTACTTGGTATGGCATTCCATACAAATGCACTGCAATAATTGCCTTTGGCTTTTTGCCATTTTTAATACGATCTTCAATAGCTAGTTCTAATTGCTCAGGACATAGATTCCACGTTTCTAATTCACTATCTACAAAAATAGGTGTCGCTCCTTGATATACAATTGGATTTACTGTAGCTGCAAACGTAAAACTCTGACAAATAACCTCATCCCCTTTCGTTACACCGAGTAAAATTAAGGCTAAATGTATAGCTGAAGTACCTGAACTTAATGCTGCTATTTCCTTTTTACCGCCTACATAGTGTTGCAAAGCATCTTCAAATGCATTTACATTAGGACCTAATGGGGCAATCCAATTCGTATTGAAAGCTTCTTGTATATATGTATTTTCATTTCCTCCCATATGTGGAGAGGAAAGCCATATTTTATTCTTCATTCATGGGGTCTTCAAGGATTAGAACAAATTTAGTCATTTTTTTAGTTTTTATAAGTAAAAGAACCTAAGTTATGGAAAAGTTATTTAAATGAGTAGTGATAAGTAAACAGAAATTTTAGGACTAAAAAATGAGGGCTGGATAAAATAACAAGTTTTAAGATGCTGTAACTAGTAGGTTCACATTTAAAACATAAACCAAAACGGAGTGTCCTATTTTAATTTAATCCTCACAACTAAAAAACACAACAATTCAACATAAGTTTTAAAAAAAATGACGTTCTAATATTTTATAAATAGCAATATAGAATTTAAAAAAAAATCAATATTTACTGGGCCTTGAAACATATTGTTATTATTAAACATCTGTAGTATAGTGCTTTAAAAATGTTAATAAAACAGCATTAAATGTTAAAAAGTAGCATTTTTAAGTACTTAAATAATACTTAGTTTTACATCAGTCATTTTGTATGAGCCTTATGTTATCAATTTAGTTCATATAAAAACGAAAAAGTTCCAAAGCGGCAACTTTAGAACTTTTAAAAAAGGGTACGCTTAAAGAAGCGTTGTTTAT
>NZ_JABDRI010000093.1 GCF_013041805.1 Lutibacter sp. | reverse complement strand
GTATCACCATCGGCATCTACCAATTCATTGCCACCACTACTCCCAGCTACTAACTCTTCCCAAGCGGTAGTGTAAAACCAAAATGTTTCTGTGGTTAAATCAAATACCAATAATCCTGTTGCAGGGCTTGAAATAGCAATGCGTTGTGCTGTTGTCATTCTTGGAATTAGCATTCCTTTGGTAGTAGATTTTACCTCTAACATAGAAGACGTTTCAGGCGTAGTTGTACCTATACCTACTTGACCCATTGCATTTATGCTTATAAAAAACACTGCTACTATAAGTAAAATAGTATGTTTATAATTTATATTTTTCATTATTCTATTTTTTTAATAATTATTTTAATCTTTTCCTTTATTCAAATTTAACTAACACTAAATAAAGTTTATTCATTTTTTCAATTCACTATTTTAAATGTTTTATTTCCTTCTTCAGATTCAACTAACACTAAGTACATTCCTTTTTTGAATTCAAAAGGAATTGAAATTTGGTATTCATCTAAACCACTTTTAGAAGCTTTTACCAATTGCTGACCTAATAAATTATAAATAAATACGTTTTTTACTGTTAAGTCGTTTGGTTTGTTAATAATAACACTATTATTTTTATTATAGTACACTTGAATACTTGTGAAAACATCAAGTTCCTCCTCAGTAATTTGTTCTTTCGGTTTGAAAACTAATTTAAATCGATCTAAATATTCACCCGCTGGTAAATTTGGTATAAAATTAGAATCGGTTACATCATATACAGTATTTAAAACAACATCTTTAATATATACTTTATGGTCAAAATTTTCAAGGGCATCTAACATAATAGTATGCACACCTTCTTCTGCAATAATTAATCCTAAAGGAAATTCATAATCATCATTAAACTCTCCTACTCCTTGTATCACATATTTTTTTTCAAGATCGTTGTCAATTATATAAAAGAGCTCATCTTCTCTTGGACCAGACATAAGCGCATCGTAACCTCTATTGTAAGATGTATCTGCTGTTGAATTCGGTAAAAATCCTAGTAATAACTGTCTATGAAAACCTTCTGGATCTTCATACCCAATTCGTATGTAACTGTTTATATCTTCTATTGTTTTGGAACTAGTAGTTTTATAAAAATCTGAAACCCCTGAACCTTCAGTTACAAAAACTCGTTGTGCATTGTTAAAATTTACTGAAGTGCCACCCCCTGTTGCTTCTACAAAAAAACCTTGCCCAATGGCAATATATCGCTCTGGAAGAACTCCAGATGCACTTCCTAACCCATCAATTGCAGCAATAACTGAAGCCGCAACACCTCCTGTTTTATTACCAACTGCATATCCCCCTAAATAATCGGAGGTATAATGTGAATTAGATCCTCCATCTACCCAAAAAGAAATTTGATCAAATACACTAATATTGTCATCAATAAGCTGATAAGAATCTATTGCTGAAGGATATGGATTTCCTATTAATAAATTTTGCCCTGCTGCAATGGTAAACGAATAATTACCATTATTAGGTGTTCCTTTAAAAACATAATTTTGATTGGCTCCACCAGTTCCTTTCATAGAAAAACCTTGCCCGGGGTTGATGGCAGAATTTTGATCAATTTTATTCCACCCACCAGTTGTTGGAAACGTGTACAACCACATATTACTTATTGTAATTGGAGATGACGTACTACCGTCCAACGCCCCTGTAAACGTTATAGCAGAAGGGCTAAATGAATTTGTAGTAGCATCAGTCCCATCAAACAAACCTGTAGCTAAAGAAAAAGTACCTCCACTATTTACTGGAGATCCCCAATAATTATAACCTGTTGTTGTTGATATTCCTTGTTGATCTCTTAATAATTTTCCAGCTCCAGAATTCGAAACATTATTAGTTTGAATTAATTGTGCTTCATTTACTAATCGTAAATCACCTAAAGTTAATGTTACTGTATTTTCTACAAATAGTCCAAAATTATCAACTACAGAAACACCTACTGATGAATTATTGATTTCTAAATTATAAAAATTTACTTCATTTGAACTTCCTTGTATATTTTGAATACTTGAACTTACAAAAGAAGTAGTTCCCTCATTTGAAGTTGTTAATCCATTATTTATAAAATTACCATTTAAATGTAAATTACCATCATTGTTATGAGTTGCATTATTTGTATATTGTTCCCCAAAATAAACAATTGTTGAAGGTTTTATTTGTAAAGTTCCATCATTAACTATTTGAGAAAATATGGCTGTTACACTAATGAAATAGAAACACAAAAAAGAGATGTATTTTTGTTTCAAGGCTAATTAATTTATTAGTTAATAAAATCAAATTTAAACAAATGGTTCGATTTATTCTATGATATTCGTCATAAAACAAATAAATGGAATAAATTTAATTCTCTAACAAACAATAATATACTAATTTGTTATGTCACAAAAACGTCTTTTTCTTTTAGATGCTTACGCTTTAATTTTTCGCGGGTATTATGCACTTATAAAAAATCCAAGAATTAATTCAAAGGGAATGGATACTTCAGCCATTTTGGGATTTACAAACTCCTTATTAGACGTCATAAAACGTGAAAACCCTGATCATTTGGCGGTAGCTTTTGACAAAGGAGGTTCTCACATACGTTCAGAGGCTTTTCCTGAATACAAGTCGAACCGACAAGAAACTCCAGAAGCGATTAAAATTGCGGTTCCCTATATTCAAAAAATCCTGAAAGCTATGCACATTCCAATTATAGAAAAGGAAGGATTTGAAGCTGATGACTTAATTGGAACACTTTCTAAACAAGCTGAAAAAGAAGGGTTTAAAACGTATATGGTGACTCCTGATAAAGATTTTGCACAATTGGTTTCTGAAAATATTTTTATGTACAAACCATCACGAATGGGAAATGGAATTGAAATTTGGGGAATTCCAGAAGTGCAAGCTAAATTTGAAGTTGAAAACCCAGTACAAGTGATTGATTATTTAGGAATGATGGGTGATGCGGTAGATAATATCCCAGGTTTACCAGGAGTTGGTGATAAAACTGCTAAAAAGTTTTTAAAAGAATACGGAAGTATGGAAAACTTACTAGTAAACACCCACGAGTTAAAAGGTAAAATGAAAGAAAAAGTGGAAGCCAATAAAGAATTAGGTCTTTTATCTAAACAATTAGCGACCATCCTATTAGATTGTCCTGTTACTTTTAACGAAAAAGATTACTTATTAAATCATCCTGATTTAGAAAAAGCAAATGAATTATTTAAAGAACTAGAATTTAGAAGAATTGCCGAAAGTTTACCTAAAATTTTTAAACATCATCCTGAAAATGGTGAAACTTCTCAAAATAAAGAGAGCTTAAATGCTAGTGCTCCAACACAAAATACATCATCACAGCAATTCGATTTATTTTCAGCTCCAAACGAAAGCGCTTCAACCCAAGAACTAACTTCTGGATTTCAATCAACTGAACATACCAATCACTTTTATCAATATCTAGATACACCCCTTTCACGAAAACTATTTATAAAAAAATTAGAAACGCAGCAAACTGTTAGTTTTCATATTGAAACAGTTGGAACAAACGCATTTGAAAGTAATTTAGTGGGTATTTCTTTCTGCTATGAAAAAGGCAAAGGATATTATATTCCACTTTCTCAAGATAATTATCAAGCTGTTTTAGAAGAATTTCGTTCTTTCTTTGAAAACGAACAGATTGAAAAAATAGGATTTGACATTAAACAAGCGATTAAAATACTAAACAATTATGCTATTCAAGTAAAAGGAATTTTATTTGATACCACCTTAGCACATTATTTGTTGCACCCAGATATGCGCCACGATTTGAATGTACTTTCTGAAACATATTTAAATTATAAGCCTATAAATTTATTTTCTGTGATTGGAAAAACGGGAAAAAACCAACTTTCACTCCATACGATTGACTTAAAAAAACAAACAGATTATGTTGTTGAAATAGCTGACATAACCTTTCAATTAAAAGGAATTTTTAAAGAAGAATTAGAAAAAAATAACCTTACAAAACTATATAATGAAATTGAAATTCCATTGTTAAAAGTACTAGCATCAATGGAATTAGAGGGTATTAGAATGGATGCTGAATTTTTAAACTCATTATCTCAAAAATTAACTGAGGACATTCAACAATTAGAAAAAACAATATACAAAGAAGCTGCTGTAGAATTTAATTTAGCATCGCCAAAACAGTTAGGAGATGTGCTATTTGATCATTTAAAATTAGTAGACAAACCTAAAAAAACAAAAACGGGGCAATATGCAACTGGTGAAGAAATTTTATCAAAATTAGCCCCTGAACATAAAATAGTTCGTGAAATTTTGGAATGGCGTGGTTTGGTAAAATTAAAAAACACATATGTAGATGCGCTGCCAAACGAAATAAATAAAAAAACAGGACGAATACATACAACTTATAGTCAGGCTGTTGCAGCTACTGGAAGATTGAGTTCTAACAATCCAAACCTTCAAAATATACCTATTAGAACTGAACGTGGACGACAAGTGAGAAAGGCTTTTGTTCCAAGAAACGAAGAATACACATTAGTAGCTGCCGATTATTCTCAAATTGAACTTCGTATTATCGCAGCATTAAGTAATGATGAAAGCATGATAACCTCATTTAATAGAGGTGAAGATATTCACGCTGCAACCGCTGCAAAAGTTTTTAATGTGCCATTGGAGCAAGTCACTAGAGAGCAGCGTGGCGACGCCAAAGCAGTAAATTTTGGAATTATTTATGGGCAAGGTGCTTTTACATTAGCGCAACAATTAAATAAATCTAGATCTGAAGCCAAAGAGTTAATTGACAATTATTACAAAACATTTCCAACCTTAAAGAACTTCATTGCTAATCAAATAGCTATTGCTCGAGAAAATGGTTATGTTGAAACAATTTTAGGTAGACGCCGCTATTTAAAAAACATCAATTCCCAAAACGCTATGGTGCGTTCTGCTGATGAAAGAAATGCCGTAAATGCACCTATTCAAGGAAGTGCAGCCGACATTATTAAAATAGCAATGATTAAAATTAATAAACTGCTACTTGACGGTAACTATAAATCTAAAATGCTGTTACAAGTTCATGATGAACTGGTTTTTGATATGTACAATGATGAATTAAAGACTTTAAAACCTTTAATTATCAAAGAAATGGAAGAAGCTTTTGAACTTTCTGTACCACTTACTGTTGATTTAGGAGAAGGACAAAATTGGTTGGAAGCGCATTAAAATCAATTACAAAAACCTGTAAGTAGCTTTTATTAAGAAGGTATTATTCGGTTGTTTCTTAATAATTTCAGCGTTTAAACTATTTCTTAAAGTTTCTTTAGGATCTCCAAAACCTGTAACTCCTTGAGACCAAACTGCAAAAATTTCTGACCCTGGAATATATTCCCATCGCAAAACTAAATTTGAACGAAATTGAACAAAGGAGAAGTCCGGATTATAGAAACTATAATCAATCGTACCATCGGTATTTTCATCAATAGAATACACATTGCTATTATTTGAAATTTGATTTTCACTATACCAATTGACTCTCTCATTTAAATCTTTTGCTATTGGATTATTTACAAAATTAAACTCATTGTATTGTCCTCTAGAAATAAAAGGCTGTCCATAATATTGAATTGATAAGTTAGGGTTGATACTATAATTTATTCTTACAGAAGCATTCCATGTTTGTTGATCAATATTCCCTAAAATATAGCGTGTTGTACCGTTAAAATCTTGTTGAGTTACGTATTGCGTTTTATTTGGGTTTTTCTCAAATTCAGTATTTAAAGATAAACTTAACGCATTTATAGGTTGATAATTCATTCTAAAAACATAACGGTCTAATGTGAAATTATCTTGTTTTGCAACACTCTTTATATACCCCAATGTAAAATTAAATTTTTTACGCTGATCTGATCCAAAAAATAAAAACCGATAATTCTCTTCTGAAAAACGCCATCTAGGCCCACCTCGTAAAAACGTATTGATGTAAATTCGTGGTTTATGGCCATAACCAGATTCTGCCCACCAGTTATTCAGGAAATTGATATTTCCTTGAATATCATATTGAACTCTATTATAATTTCCATCAAAATCATAAGTTGATAACTGATTAAAATTTATTTGACTCCTTCTGAATAACTTGGTTGGTTTTAAAAACAGATATTGTACTTCTGAAAACTGACGAATTTCATCGGCTTGCCTTAAGAATCCAACATCATTTAACTCTAGTTCAGGAGAACGCCAAACAGCACCTGCATTATAACGCCAATTTCCACCACCAGCTTTACCTATAGCAAATTTACCTCCTGTTCCAGTCAAGGATGTTTTATTAAAATCTACCTCCACGTGATCGGCATCTACTCTTTGAAATAAATGCGTTAACGATTCTTGTAAATTTAAAATTGACTCTTTGCTCCCAACAACTTTACTCGCAACAATGTTACCTTCCAAAAAATAATTTCTATTTCTCCAATTATGTTTAAAATCAATTCCTCCAGTATAAGCGGCACTAGTTAAAAAATTAAAATTACCATCTAAATTTCTATTAGTAGCAGTAAAAATAGCACCTATAAAAGAATTATTATCGTTAAAATCTTTTTGTGCTCTTCCAATTAAAAAATTAGTTAAAGGTTCAACTATTTCTTCTCTTCTTTCCCCATTGTTATCTATTTCAGCAAACATATTTCCAGTCACACTCTCTAACAAACCTAAAGACCAACCACTTTTAGTTTTTCCAGAAAACTTAGCCGCACCTAAAATGGTTGTATTTTTAGGAACATCAACATATTCTCCTTCTGCTAAATTTACACCACCTTTTGGACTCCCACCAATTCTTCTGCTATAAAATAAATTGTCTGAATTATCTGCAAACCTAAAATCAAATATGTTTTTGTTTTCAACAAAAAAAGGACGTTGTTCTTGAAAAAATATTTGAAAGCCATCTAAAGCAATAGCGCCTGGGTCTGCTTCTACTTGACCAAAATCAGGATTAATTGTTAAATCCAACGTTAAATCGTTTGTAATTCCAATTTTAGCATCAAGCCCTCCATTTAATTTAAAATCGTTTCCATCTCTAAAAGGATTTCCTGTTTCAGAAGGGTAAGTGTCAAACTGAGTAACCACAAATGGCTGTATTTCTAATTGTTTTTGAGGTTGAATATTATACAAGCCTCTTAAAATACCAAATTCACTTACCCAGCCCGGTGCATCAATAGGTACACGCTGCCAAACAGAACGCTCATCTTTTCTAAATAATTGACGTACTACTTGTAGCCCCCAAATTTGCTCCTTACTCTCACCAAATTTTAATTGACTAAATGGTATTTTTAGTTCAGCAGTCCAACCTTCATTATCAATATTAGTAGCTGCATACCAAATAGGGTTCCAACTTTCATCCCAATTATTTCCATTTTGCGAAATAAACTCATCACCTTTTACACCAGCTGCTGTAATTGTAAAAGAAAATCCTGTTCGCTTGTCATGATAACTGTCAATATTTAGAGTAGCCCTATCTCCTTGAAATCCATCTCTTCTGGACAATCTCTTTTCAATTTTACTAGGATCATCATCTAATGAACGAATTGCTACGTATAAAAATTTAGTATCGTAAAGAATTTTAAATTTTGTTTGAAAAGTAGGTGGTGTATTTTCATCAGGATCGTTTTCAATAAAATCTGAAGCCCAGTCAATAGTTTCCCAATTATCATCATTTAATAATCCATCAATTGTAATTGACTTATTGTTAATAGCTTTAGTAGTATATGTTCTTAGCGGAACTTTAGTTTGCAATTCTTGCGCTTGTGTTGAAAAATGTATTGTAATAATAAAGATTAGAAGTAATCCTTTAATATTTAGTTTGGCCATAAAATATTGTATCTAACTATAAAGACTTCATTAATTTAAAATTGTTACAAAAACGGGAGATAAAAATAGATAATCAAACTTAGTTATTTTTACAAATCATTCCAAAATTACTAATTTAAATAAAACACCAAAAAAACACACCCATAAAATAAATAAATCTCTATTTGTTATCTGCAAAATAGTTTGTACATTTGCACTCCCTTTTTAGGGAGCAAAAAAGAATGTTTAACTATAACAAAGAATTTAATTGTGAATACATTAAGTTACAAAACAGTATCAGCAAACAAAAATACCGTTACTAAAGAATGGGTATTAGTTGATGCAGACGGTCAAACGTTGGGTCGTCTAGCTTCTAAAATAGCTATGCTAATTAGAGGTAAATACAAACCAAATTACACTCCTCATGTAGATTGTGGAGACAATGTAGTGGTTATCAACGCAGAGAAAATTAATTTAACTGGTAAAAAGTGGACTGACAAATCTTATATTCGTCATACAGGTTATCCAGGAGGACAAAGATCATTAACTGCATCTGAAATGTTTCAAAAAGACCCAACACGTCTTGTTGAAAAAGCAGTAAAAGGGATGTTACCTAAAAACAAATTAGGAAGTGCTTTATACAGAAATTTATATGTGTATGCAGGTACTGAACATCAACAAGAAGCTCAAACACCAAAAGCTATTAACCTTAACGATCTTAAATAATGGATACAATACATAAAATAGGTAGAAGAAAAACGGCTGTAGCCCGTGTTTATGTTTCTGAAGGAAAAGGAAACATTACTGTAAATAAAAAGGACTTTAAAAACTACTTTACTACGTCACATTTACAATATAAAGTGATGCAAGCATTAAATTTAACTGATAATGCTGAAGCTTTTGATATTAAAGTAAATGTATTTGGAGGTGGTATTACTGGACAAGCTGAAGCGATTCGTTTAGCAATTTCTAGAGTATTAGTAGAACTAGATCCAGAAAATAGAGCAATTCTTAAACCAGAAGGATTACTTACAAGAGACCCAAGAATGGTTGAACGTAAGAAATTTGGACAAAAGAAAGCAAGAAAAAAATTCCAATTCTCAAAACGTTAATCGTTTTATTGAATTGTTTCACCAATTTAGTTGGTGGTTCATTGAAATTAAAATTAAAACAAAGTTGTTGTTGATCAGTCAATGACTGTAAACGTTTAGCATCCAAATAGGTAAGATCGATTTATCGCTACTTACCTATTGCTAACTCAACGGAACGTAAACAAAAAACAAATGGCAAATATTGAAATTCAAGAATTATTAGATGCAGGTGTGCATTTTGGTCACCTAACTAGAAAATGGGATCCTAACATGGCTCCTTATATTTATGGAGAACGTAATGGTGTTCATATTATTGACCTTTACAAAACTTCAGCAAAAATATTAGAAGCTTCTGAAGCTTTAAGAAAAATTGCAACTTCAGGTAGAAAAGTTCTTTTTGTAGCTACAAAAAAACAAGCAAAAGAAATTATTTCAGACAAATCTAAAAGTGTAAACATGCCTTACATCACTGAAAGATGGCCAGGTGGTATGTTAACTAACTTTATTACTATTAGAAAAGCCGTTAAAAAAATGGCTGTAATTGATAGAATGAAACAAGATGGATCTTTTGATGCTTTATCAAAAAGAGAAAAATTACAAATCAATCGTCAACGTGAAAAATTAGAAAAAAACTTAGGTTCTATTACTGACATGACACGTTTACCAGGTGCTATTTTTGTAGTTGATGTAAAAAAAGAGCACATTGCTATTGCTGAAGCTAAAAAATTAAATATTCCAATCTTTGCGATGGTTGATACAAATTCAGACCCAAGAGGAATTGATTATGTAATACCATCAAATGATGACGCTTCAAAGTCTATCAATAAAGTTTTAGGTTTTATTATTGATGATATTGCTGAAGGATTGGCTGAAAGAAAAGCTGGTAAAGAAAAAGCAACTGAAGAGAAAGCGCAAGCGAAACCTGCAGCGAAACCTGCAGCTAAAGTTGAAGAAAAAAAGAAATAATGTATCATAGTTGAATTAAAAAATTCAACAATAAATAATAATAAAAATGACAAAAATTACAGCTCAAGATGTAAATAAGTTAAGAAAGTCTACCGGAGCTGGTATGATGGACTGTAAAAATGCGCTTGTTGAAGCAGAAGGTGATTTTGACAAAGCAGTTGATATTTTACGTAAAAAAGGACAAAAAGTAGCAGCAAAAAGAGCAGATAGAGACACCACAGAAGGTGCTGCTATCGCTAAAGTTAATAGTGACAACACCAAAGGTGCTATTATTTCATTAAACTGTGAAACTGATTTTGTTGCTAAAAATGATGCATTTGTTGCCCTAGCCACAGAATTTGCAGCAATTGCACTTAACCACGACACAAAAGAAGACTTCTTAAATGCAGATTTTGGAGGAATGACGGTTGCTGAAAAATTAATTGAGCAAACAGGAGTTATTGGTGAAAAATTAGAAATTGGTGGTTTTGAAACAATTTCTGGTGCTTTTGTTGGTTCATATATCCACGTTGGAAATAAAATTGCAAGTTTAACAGCTTTATCTTCAAATGTTGAAGGTTCTGATGTTGTTGCTAAAGATGTTTCTATGCAAGTTGCAGCAATGGGAGCTACTACATTATCTTATAAAGATTTTGACCCTGCTTTTGTGGCTTCAGAAACTGAAGCTAGAATTGCGGTAATTGAAAAAGATAATATTGAGCTTGGTAGATTAGGAAAAACACTAAAAAATATTCCTACTTTTATTTCAAGATCTCAATTAACTGATGAAGTTATTGAGCAAACTAAAGAGAAATTAAAAGAAGAATTAAAAGCTGAAGGAAAACCTGAGGCAATTTGGGATAGAATTCTACCTGGAAAATTAGAACGTTTTATTTCTGATAATACAACTTTAGATCACGAGTTATGCTTGCTTGATCAAAATTTTATCAAAGATGAAAAAATAAATGTTGCTGAGTATGTTAAATCTCTTGGAGACGATGTAACTGTTAGTGGCTTTAAAAGAGTTTCTTTAGTATAATTATACTACATAAATTATTAAAAAACCTCACATATTGTGAGGTTTTTTTTGGTCTATATTTTTATAAATATTTTCTTTTTAAAAAGTGCATAGGTCAATAGCCAAAAAACAATAATATGACTTACCGCAAATAATAAGGATCCATTCATATTTCCGGCAATAGGGACAAAAACACTCTTATATAGATAGCTATATCCATTTATAATTTCACCATTTGTGTTTGATATTTTCACTAAATAAATAAGTACTTTCACATACAAAATAGAAAATAGAAAAATAAATAAAGGGTTTGTACCAAAATGAATAAATGGTTGAGCCCATTTTTTTTGTTGCTTTTCATCAATAATCCATAATAATAGCGCTAAAAATAACATGGCTAATCCGGCAGTATATAGCACATACGAACTTGTCCATAACGGTTTATTGAATGGAAGACTATAACTCCAAAACCAACCAATAACAGCAATAACAATTCCTGCAATTAACATTTTTTTTATAGCACCAATCGTCGAGCTACTCTGCTCTATTAACCTACCCGTAAAGTACCCTATTAAAACCGTAGCCACAGAGGGAATTGTTGACAACAATCCTTCAGGGTCAAATGGCAAACCAAAACCCTTGTACATATGTTGCTCTCCAAACAAAAATAAATCAACTTTTCTACCAATATTAAATTCTAAAGAATACACATCATTCGTACCTCCAAAATAAAGTAAACACCAATAACCCAATAAAATTGCTACTACAATAACTAACAGTTTCTTATAGTTAAATTGCATAGCCAAAATAGCCGCTATTCCATAAGCTAAAGAAATTCGCTGCAGTACACCAAAAAATCGTAAATTTTCAAAATTGAATTTTGGAAAAGCATTTAAGAACAACCCTAATAAAAAAATAATTAAAACTCTTTTTAGCACTTTTAAAATTCCGCTTTTTGTAAGTCCTTCTCCATACTTTTTAAAAGAGTACCACATAGAAGTGCCAACAATAAACAAGAAAAATGGAAAAACTAAATCGGTTGGTGTACAACCGTGCCATTTTGCATGGCGCAAAGGTGCATAGACATATGTCCAACTTCCTGGAGTGTTCACCATAATCATTAATGCAATAGTTAAACCTCTAAGAACATCTAAAGACATCAATCTTTTTGTTTCCATAACCTAAAAGCTAATTACTGATTATTTTTTCAAACCTAATTTATGGCCTGAGATTGCATAGTACAAAATTATTAGATAACAAGGTAGCAAAATCCAGTAACCCGCTGTAGATGCCTCCGCAGATGCTAAAGATTCATTCATTCCTTCAGCAATTAACTTTGCTTTATTTCCATCTACAAAACTTCCATATAAAGGAGGTATAATTGCACCTCCAGCTATTGCCATAATTAATAATGCCGACGCTGTCTTCGTAAATTTCCCTAGTCCTTTTAATGTCAAAGGCCAAACTGCTGGCCAAACAAGTGCATTTGCAATACCTAAGGCTGCAACAAATAATACGGAAGTAAAGCCAGAAGTAAACACAATTAAAAAGGTAAAAACCACTCCTAAAATTGCACTTACTTTTAAAGCAAAAGTCTGACTAATATATTTCGGAATTAAAAATACACCTAACGCATAAGTTACAACCATTGCCATTAACGTTAATGTTGTAAAAAATTTAGCGTCAGTAGCTGGAAAACCTAACGAAATTCCATAAGCAATAATAGTGTCTCCTGCAATTACTTCAACCCCAACATATACAAATAGTGTTAATACTCCTAACCACAAATGAGGAAATTGAAAAATACTAGTTTTTGTTGTTTTACCATCTTTTGGTTCATCGATTGGTTCTGCCTCCACATGAGGCAAAGGAGCTTTTCTGATTAAAATTCCTAACGCAAATAGTACAGCAGCCATAACAATATAAGGTGTTACAACACTATCTGCCATAGTGTTTAATAATTGTCCTTTTTCTTCTGCTGAAACTGTACTTAATTTATCCTTAATTTCATCAATACCTGATAATAAAATAGCTCCAAAAATAAGAGAACCAAGAGCTCCCGCAACTTTATTTGCTATTCCCATAATCGCAATTCGTTTAGCTGCACTTTCTATTGGGCCAAGTATCGTAATATATGGGTTAGATGCTGTTTGTAATAAGGTCATTCCCATACCTTGAATAAATATACCAGCTAAAAATATCCAATAAGTTCTTGCTTCAGCTGCAGGAATAAAAACTAAAGCTCCTAGTGCCATTACAATTAAGCCTAACGACATTCCCTTTCTATAACCAATTTTATTAATAATAGAGGACGCCGGTAGTGCCATGACTACAAAAGAAATATAAGAAGCTGATGCAACTAAATAAGATTGTGCATCAGTTAATTCATTAATGGTTTTCATAAATGGGATTAGCGCTCCATTTATCCAAGTTACAAATCCGAAAATAAAAAAAAGCCCGGCAATAATTGTGATTGGAATTAGTGTGCTATTTTTGTCACTTACTTTAGCATTTTTATTTGTTGACATTGAAATATGATAATATGATTGTTAATATATTCTATAAGGTCTTATTATAAGAATTCTCTAAAGTAATATAATAATTTAGAACAACTCTTGAATTTATAAAATGAACTTCATTTTACTCCTAAAAAATAAATCTTGGCGATTTAAATTAAACAAAATTGGTAAGAATCTGTAAAAGGATAAAACTTGTCTAATCTTTAAAGTTATCTGATTTATATGTTTGAATTTCGAGATTCTCATTTACATAAATTAAATAAGCTTTTAATTCAGGATGATTTTTTAAAAATTGTTTTGATTTCTCTAATCCCATGGCCATTAATGCTGTAGCATAACCATCGGCATCAGCACAATCAAATGCTGTAATAACCGATGCACTCAACAAATTGCTTTCTGTAGCATATCCTGTTTTAGTATTAATTGTGTGCACAAATTTCTCACCAGAATCAGTAATTCTGAATTTTCTATAATTTCCTGAAGTGGCCATAGATTCATTTTTTAATTGAATAGCCGTGGCAAATGAGCGAGTTCCATCTTCATTAGGATTTTCAATTCCTATTCGCCAAAATTCTCCCTTTTGATTAACTCCTTTTGCTCTAATTTCACCACCAATTTCAACTAAATAATTTTCAATATTATAGTATTCAAATAACCTTCCAACAATATCAACTAAATAGCCTTTAGCAATGGCGTTAAAATCAAAATATATTTCAGGATATAATTTAATTATTTTGTGGTTTTCAAGTTTTACTTTGTTAAAACCAACATAAGTTAAAAGCTCTTTCACCTGCACAGAATCTAAATTGTTCAAACCTTTTTCTGGTCCAAACCCCCAAGCATTAACCAAAACTCCAACGGTAGGGTCAAACTCCCCATCAGTTTCTTTATAAATTCGTTCTGATTTAAAATAAACTTCTTCAAAAAAATGATCAACAACAATACTTGTATCTCCCTTATTTATGAGAGAAATATCTGACGTTGGAATATAGGTAGACACCGATGCATTTACGGCGTCTATTAAAGAGTCTATTTTTGGTTGAAAATCAATCTCATCATGTGTTAAATACTTAATTGAAAAAGTAGTTCCAATTGCATTTCCACTAATTACTTTTAACTCTTTCTGCTGAGTTTGACACGAAAAAAGTAATACAACTAAAAAGATATAAAGCAGATTTTTCATTTTTTTTAGGATTCTATTAAACTTACTTTACAAAGATATCATTTTAAAATTCTTAAATTCTTCATAAAATAAAAGAAAAAGGCAAATTCTAAACTTCTTTTTTTTAACTTTGTTACAACTAAATTAATTATAAATTATGAAAAAAATACTTGTATTTATTATTGGAGGATCAATTATGTTGAGCTCTTGTGTATCACAAAAAAAATATACCGAGCTAGAAGGAAGTTTTAATAAAAAAAGTCAGGAATTAGTTGATACTAAGGCTGATTTAATGAAATGTAGAATCGAAAACGAAGGAAAAATATCTTCATTAGAGCAACAAGTGATTGATTTAAGAAAAGATAAAGAAAAAACACTTGAATACGTTGATAATTTAACGGTATTGTCTAAATCAGCGTCAGATAATATTAAAGAAACGTTGGCTCAAATGGGTAAAAAAGATGAATATATCACTTATATCCAAAAAGCAATTACGCGAAAAGATTCAATAAATATTGCTTTAGGGTTTAAATTGAAAAAAGTTTTAAAAGATGGCTTTCATGATGAAGATATCCAAGTTGATGTAGAAAAAACTGTGGTATATATTTCTATTGCTGATAAATTATTATTTAAAAGTGGAAGTTCTACCATCTCAAATAATGCGAAAGATGTGTTAGGTAAAGTTGCTGAGGTGATAGCAGCACAGCCAGATTTAGAAGTAATGGTTGAAGGTTACACTGATAATAAAAAGGTGATAAGCAATGCTAGTATTAAAGACAACTGGGACTTAAGTGTAAAACGTTCTACTTCTGTTATTAGGGTATTACAAAATGATTTCAATATTGACCCTGCAAGATTAGTTGCTGCAGGAAGAAGTGAGTATAAGCCGTTAGAAAGTAACGATACCGTTGAAGGTAGAGCTAGAAATAGAAGAACTAGAATAGTTTTAATGCCTAAATTAGAGCAATTCTTTGATTTATTAGAAAATAAGGTAGAATAGTAATAGTATAATTTCTATTTATTATATAAATTAAAAACCACGCCAAAGGCGTGGTTTTTAATTTAATTCAATGTCTAAAGATTGAAGTCCATCGTATTGCAATAAATATTCTTCGTTTAAATTAGGTGGTACTAATTTATTTTTAACATTTCCTAAACCAACACCTGCAAATAAAATTTTTGCGTTTTGCGCCTCGGCGTGCTTTTTAAATGTTTCCATCCATATAACATCATATGGAATTGGTAATCCAGTGATAATTGATGATTTTACAATCACGAAATATCGCTGGTTTCTTTTATCAATACACACAAATTGGGGATGCTTTTTTAATTTGCTATTTACAGCAATAAACTCATAACCCTTAGCTGTTAAATCTTTTCCAACAATATTCATTGCTAAATTATGAAGTTGCTGGTCTGTAAGTGGTTTACTCATATATTTAATTAAAAAAATCCGATACAAAGGTATCGGATTTTTATGTTTATTTATTGAAATATTGGATTATCCTCCAAAATCATCAAATCTAATATTCTCATCTGCTAAACCAAAATCTTCACCCATTTTTTGAACAGCTTGGTTCATTAATGGAGGTCCACAGAAATACAATTCTAAGTCTTCAGGAGATTCGTGTTTAGATAAGTACTCATCAATTACCGATTGATGAACAAACCCTGTAAAACCATCTCCATTAGGGTCATCCGCATCCTTTTTATTCACCCAATTGTCTTCAGGTGCAGGCTCAGATAATACTAAGTAAAACTTAAAGTTTGAAAACTCTTTTTCTAATTCATAGAAATGTTTTAAATAGAACAATTCACGCTTAGATCTACCGCCATACCAATAGGTAACCTTTCTACCCGTTTTTAATGTTTTAAATAAATGGTATAAGTGAGATCGCATTGGTGCCATACCTGCTCCACCACCAACATATAACATCTCAGCATCAGATTCATTTATAAAGAACTCACCATAAGGACCAGAAATAGTAACTTTATCTCCTTTTTTACGTGAAAAAATATAAGATGAAGCAATCCCTGGATTAACAGACATCCATCCGTTTTTAGCTCTATCCCAGGGCGGAGTAGCAATACGAACATTTAACATAATCTCTCTTCCTTCAGCAGGATAAGAGGCCATTGAGTACGCACGTTCTACCAATTCAGTATTTTTCATTTTCAAATCCCACAAACCAAATTTATCCCATTCAACTTGAAATTTATCCGGAGTTTCATGTTCTTCAGGATGAGCCGTGATATCCATATCTTTAAAATCAACTTCACATTCAGGAATTTCAATTTGTATATACCCACCTGCTTTATATCCCATATCTTCTGGTATTTCTACCACAAATTCCTTAATGAAAGATGCCACATTATAATTTCTTACAACAGTTGCTTCCCATTTTTTAATCCCAAAAACTTCTTCTGGAATTGAGATATCCATATCTTGTTTCACTTTTACCTGACAAGCCAAGCGTACTCCATTAAGTAATTCCTTTCTAGTAAAATGTGGAGTTTCAGTAGGTAATGCTTCTCCTCCTCCAGAATTTACGTGACATTCACACTGAATACAAGTACCTCCACCACCACAAGCTGACGGTAAAAATATTTTGGCATTCCCTAAAGTTGTAAGCAATGTGCTTCCTGAAGCTACTTCTATTTCTTTTTCTCCATTTATTGTGATTTTGACCGGACCTGAAGGTGATAATTTTTGTTTTACATATAATAATAGAGCAACTAATAATAGTGTTAAAACTAAAAACGCGATTACAGTTGCTACAATTGTACCTAGGGTATTTGCTGCTAATATCATCATTACTCTATAATTTCTTTTTCGTTATTGGCTAACTTAATAGTCTCTTCTTTACTTACTTCAATGGTGTTATTTTCAGTAGGAGTAGAAACTATTGTAGTTTCTTCTGTAATTTCCTCTACATCTCCTCCAGTTAACATTCCTCCAAAACTCATAAACCCAATAGCCATTAAACCTGTTATAATAAATGTAATTCCTAAACCTCTAAGCGGCGCAGGCACATTAGAATATCTAATTTTTTCACGAATTGCAGCAATTGTTAGAATTGCTAAAAAGAATCCTATACCTGAACTAATACCGTAATTAAATGCTAAATCCAGAGAGGCAATTTCTCTTGATTGCATAAATAACGATCCTCCTAAAATAGCACAGTTTACCGCAATTAAAGGTAAAAATATACCTAAAGAGTTGTACAGTGCAGGAGCAAATTTTTCTACAATAATTTCTACTAATTGTACCATTGTTGCAATAGTTGCAATGAACATAATAAATGAAAGAAAACTTAAATCGTACGTTGCGTATTCTTCACCAAGCCATTTTAAGGCTCCTTCTTGTAAAATATATTGATCTAACAACCAGTTTAATGGAACGGTAATTGCCATTACAAATATAACGGCTGCTCCTAAACCAACTGCAGTAGAAACTTTTTTAGATACAGCAAGGTAAGAGCACATTCCAAGGAATGTTGCAAATACCATATTATCTACAAATATTGACTTAAAAAATAATTCTATATGTTCCATATTCTAGTTATCTTCTATTAATGATGTATTTCTTGAGCGTTGCACCCAAATAATAATTCCTACAGTAATCAATGCCATTGGTGCTAACAACATAAATCCGTTGTTCTCGTAACCGAAAGCATACACACCTGTTTTCTCAATAGGATCACCTAAAACTTTAAACCCTAATAAAGTTCCAGACCCTAACAATTCTCTAAAAAATCCTACTATAATAAGAATTACAGCATATCCTAATGCATTACCAATACCGTCTATGAAAGATCTAAAAGGTCCATTTGCTAACGCAAATGCTTCAAAACGTCCCATTATAATACAATTGGTAATAATCAATCCCACAAATACAGATAATGTTTTACTTAGTTCATAAGCAAATGCTTTTAACACTAAATCAACAATAATTACTAATGTAGCAACAACAATAAGCTGTACAATAATTCTAATTTTTGGTGGAATTATATTTCGCATTAATGAAATGGTTAAATTTCCTAACCCCATTACAAAAAGCACGGCAATTGACATTACTATAGATGCTTTTAATTCGGCTGTAATTGCTAAAGCAGAACAAATACCTAATACTTGTATCGTAATAGGATTATTATCTGCTAAAGGATCTGTAATTAATTTTAAATCTTTTTTTGATAAAAGTCCCATAAATTATTGGTTTACTGTTTTTAAATAAGGTAAATACATTTTCAAGTCTTTCTTCAACATTGCTGCTAAACCATCACCTGTAATTGTAGAACCTGAAATTGCATCTACTTCATTATCTGTTTTATCAAGGTTTTTCGGATCGGCATTACTTTTTGAAACTGCAACACCTTTAAATGTATCACCATCCATAATATGTTCACCTATAAAATCATCCATAAAAAAGCGTTCTTTTATGTTAGATCCTAATCCTGGTGTTTCACCTGCGTGATCAAAATATACTCCTTGAATAACTAATTCACTGTCTAAAGCTATATAACCCCAAATGGCATCCCATAAACCTTTTCCTCTTACTGGAACAATGTAGGATTCTTTACCATCTTTATTCCCAACAAATAACGGCAATCTTCTTTGGTAGTTTTTGTCTTTTGCTAAGGTAGATTCCTTTTTTAAATCTATTAAATATGCTTTGTCATTTTCAACAGCATTAGTTCCTGTTACTACTAATTGTTTGGTTATATATTTATTAAACTCTTCTCCAACAATATCTTTAGATACAAACTCAACACTACTTTCGTCGTTTTCGTTAATACCCATTGCGTATAAAATATTCTGTTGTTTTTCAATTCTTTTGTTTTCAGCTATTTTATCTTTTAATGACGACGCTAAAAACGCTAATAGGGCTCCAACTATTATTACCATTCCGGTTGCGAACAGTATTGTATATAAATTACTATCTGTTTTTTGTGACATGACTTATACTGTTTTTGCTTTTAAACGTTTTAACCTTCTTTTTACATTTCCTTGAACCACATAATGATCAATAGTTGGTGCAAATACGTTCATTAATAATATTGCCAACATTACACCTTCTGGGTATGCAGGATTGAACACGCGTATCATCACTGAGATAAACCCAATAAAGAAACCGTAATACCATTTTCCTTTGTTTGTTTGAGAACCTGTTACAGGATCAGTTGCCATAAATACAATACCAAATGCTAAACCGCCAATTAATAAATGATGCCAAAATTCAGTACTCATTAATGAATAAAATTTGCTGCTTTCTGTTATCCATCCTGCATTTACTACACCATTAAAAATAAGACCCATAACTAAAGCCCCAATAACTGATGACAGCATAATTCTCCAACTTGCAACTTTGGTATAAAGTAAATACAAACCACCTAACAATATTAATAAGGTAGATGTTTCACCAACAGAACCAGGTATAAAACCATAAAACATATCCCAAGTAGAATATATAAGTTGTTTACCTTGCGCTAAGCCTCCTAAAATAGTTTCACCAGATATGGCATCTAAATTCGCGCCTGCTGCAATTTCATTCACTCGTTCAACAGCACCAGTTACCCATACTTTATCTCCACTCATCCAGGTTGGGTAGGCGAAGAATAAAAATGCTCTAATTGTTAAGGCCGGATTTAGAATATTCATTCCAGTTCCTCCAAAAATTTCTTTCCCTATAATTACTCCAAAAATAACAGCAACAGTCAACATCCATAGCGGCGTATCAATTGGTACAATTAATGGCACTAACATTCCTGTGACAAAATAGCCCTCTTCAACCTCGTGATTATTAATAGTGGCAAAAACAATTTCAATTCCTAAACCGACAACATAAGAGACTAATACTAGGGGCATCACTTTTAAGAAACCAATCCAAAAATTATCAAAGTTCCAAAAACCCGTACTGAAAAAAGATAAGTTTTCAGAAAACCCGTTAACCGCTGAATTATACTGAAAACCAGCATTAAACATTCCAAATATTAACAATGGAATTAAAGGCAATACAACCATTGTCATAGTGCGCTTTAAATCATCAACAGCTCTAATATGACCACCTGAATGAGTAGTTTCTTTAGGTGTATAAAAAAGGGTGTGAATAGCACCAAACGTAGTCTGTAACTTTGTCCCTTTTACTTTTTCACTTATATTATGTAAATTCTCTTTTAATCCCATAATTCTATCCTATTTCTTTTAACATTAAGTCTAAACCTTCTCTAATAATTTGTTGATGTGGCTGCTTAGAAACACAAATAAATTCAGTTAAGGCAAAATCTTCAGGTGCAACTTCATACATTCCCATTTTTTCCATTTCATCTAAATCTTTATACATACATGATTTAAGAATTTGCATTGGAAAAATATCTAACGGAAAAACTTCTTCATAATTACCTGTAACTACAAAAGCTCTATGTTCACCATTGGTATTGGTATTTAAATCGTATTCTTTCTTCGAAGATAACCAAGAAAACGTAAAAGCTCTTGAAGGAGATATTTTATTAAATACTGGTTTTAACCATCCAAATAATTCGTAGTCATCTCCTTCAGGAATTACAGTAACTATATTACTGTAAAAATCTAAACTTCCTTTTAAAGTTTTCGCTTTTCCAGTTAACACATTACCACTAATAATTCTAGCATTATCATTTGAAAGTTTCCCTTCAACAATTGATTTTATACTTGCTCCAATAATGGTTTTGTAATATTTAGGTGTTGACACTGCTGATCCAGCCAAAG
>NZ_JABDRI010000075.1 GCF_013041805.1 Lutibacter sp. | reverse complement strand
AATAGTTTTCAATAGTAAATTTTTGCTTAAATCTTTTGTGTTTTATTCTAAATATGTCAAGTGAAAAAGGAAAAAATCATTGCGTTATTTTTTAACTAATCAGCTAACCATTTTAAAGCCGCTGTTTCAGTAGAAAATAATTTTACTTTAAAACCAACTTCAAGATATACAGATTCTTCAAAAAGCATGGAAGCTGCAGCTGAATATGAGTCATCTACAATTAATGCTTGTTTTTTGCCTTCTACAATATGTTGAATAGCTTTCATAAACTCAACTATTTTTGGAATTTCTTCAATAGGTATATTAAACTTTCCATTTCTGTAATCTGAAAGTAGATTGTATTTTAATTGTGTGAATTCATTTAAACTCAAAAATACACTCCACGCACTTTCAATATCTTGTGCATTAATTAATCCAGAATGTGTATATCTAATAATTTTTAACTTATGGTTGGTTGATATAGAATAATTTATTTAGGATAGAGTACTTATTTATGGATTCATATTCTCTTTACAGTTAAGAATTTCTCTTTTATCATGGACATAATTCTTTTGTTTATATTATTATACATTGGAAGATATATTTGATATTCATCTACAGTAAAATGTCCAATAATAAAACTCCTTGATTCGGTTTTAAAGAGTATATCATTTTTTAAAATGTTAGTAATAGTATCGTTCTTTTTAGAATCATTAAATTCAAGAAAGGGAATCTTTTTTTTAGCTAAATAATAATCAAAATGGGCAACTAATAAATCATGTTGTAACTTTATAATAGGCCTTAGGGTCTGATTTTGAAATTTCTCTTCAGGTTTTTTATTTTCTAAAGACCCAATATTATTAATATTGGGTCTAATGCTTATTTTATTTTCAATCATTATTTTAATACTTGTATTAGCTGACTATTACTTGAAATCATTTTTTAAAATTAATTTATAGTAATTTCATTAAATCAATTTTTCTTCAAAAAATTGAATAGTTCTTGTCCAAGCTAATTTTGCAGCAGATTCATTATACCGTGGCGTGGTATTATTATGAAATCCGTGGTTTACATTTGGGTAAAAATGAACGTTATATGAAATAGAATTAGCTTTCAATGCTTTTTCATATTCTGGCCAGCCTGCATTCACTCTTTTATCTAAGTCTGCGTATTGAATTAATAAAGAAGCTTTAATTTGGGCAGTCTCTTCAGCAGATGGTTGGCCGCCATAAAAAGGTACAGCAGCTTGCAGGTTTGGTAATTTTACAGCCATCATATTTGCTATCCAACCTCCAAAACAAAATCCAACAACACCAACTTTTCCATTACAATTAGGATGATTTTTAAGAAAATTAAATGCAGCAATAAAATCTTCTAACATTTCATATCGATCACGTTGTCGTTGAAGAGCTCTTCCATCATCATCGTTTCCAGGATAACCACCTAAAGGTGTAAGAGCATCAGGTGCAAGACTTATAAAACCATCAAGTGCTGCACGTCTTCCAACATCTTCAATATAAGGATTTAAACCTCTATTTTCATGTACAACAATAATTCCTGGTAATTTTGCATCCATATTGCTAGGATTAGAAAGCAAACCTTTTATAGTTCCACCTCCTTTCGGAGACTCATAATTTATAAACTCTGATTTTAACCTTGGATCATCTTTTGGTACTTCTAATGTATCTTTATAGTTTGGTGACATAAAGCTTAGCAATGAGCCTATAGTAACACTACCGGCAGCATACATAGATAGTTTTTGAATGAATTGGCGTCGTTCAATTTTATTATGAGCATAATCGTCATACAAATCAAATACATCTTGACTAATGTCTTCTTTTTTTAGTTTTTTCATTGGAATAAGAGTTTTTGTTTTTTTGTAAGTTATAAAATATTAGGAAGCTACCAAAAAAATTAGCATAATCTAAAATGCTTCTGTGCCGTTTTAAACTATATTCATTTTTTTGTCCTCTTTTATCAACTATACAATAATACGTTATTATTTACTTTTAGAATTAAATATTCTCAGGAACCTTTAATCATTGTTTCTAATTCCAAAGCTGAAAGTAGTCCAAAAACTTTCCCAGTCTGCATCAACTTTATCTGGAGCTGGTATCATATGCGTTGCGTGTAAAAACCAATCACCTTCTCTTTCTAATTTAAATGAGCAAATACCTTCATCATCTGTTCTCGAAAATTGATAGATTGACGATTCGTTTCCATTTCTATTTCGAGCAGTAATCACCTTATTTTGTAAAGGTTCTCCCATAAATAAAACTTTTGCACTTATCCAATCTCCTTCATTGAGCGTATAAGGATTTTTCAATAAGACGATTTCAAAATTTTGACCAACTACTGTTTTATAAATATCATCATTCTTTTTTGGATTACTCTGAATAAGTGTTTTTAAATACCGTGTATATCTTTCTGTTTGATTTTGCTTGTTTTTGCTGTCAATAGTAATATTTTCGATATTATCTACTTTTAAATAATCAGTAAATTCTTCATTAGGCAAGGTTATTTGAGCATAATCTCTTTCCATGTGAATAAGGCCTAAACCTTTAAAATTTACATTCATTTCTAATATTGGTAAGTCACCTTCCGTTGTGTTTTTTAATAAATTGGTAGTGCCATTTTCATTAAACATTTCAAATTTCTTTGTAATCGATTTTTGAATAGGCCTTTCTATTTGAATATTAAAACCATCTGCTACAAAAAGATGAAGTTCTATTTTTTCGCCTTCTTTTACAAAGAAATTATAGGCTATTAAAACATATTCGTGTGCAAAAAGTGTTGTTGCTAAAAATATTGACACTAAAATGGTGATTGGTTTTTTCATAATTTATAATTTAATGATTTAGGTTTTAAAATTTTTTATTTCAATAAAATTTTGAATACATAAATTTAAAAAATTATTACGCTGAAAATACAGTTTGTAATCTAGGTTGCAGAAGTTAAATAAATGGAGCAGATACTTTAGCTATTGAATGTGTTTTGATTGCATATGACTTTTATGAACTCACTATTTTCTCTCCTCAGGTTTTCTTGTAATCACAAAATAGAGTACATATAGCCAACTAAATATGCCATGTAAAAATGCTAGCAGAACAGATTTATTCCTCTCCCAAGAAACAACAACGGCCAATACACTTCCTAAGCCAATACCACTGCTTATTGCTGTATTCCTTATTCCGTTATTTCCATTCTGTTGACTGTAACATTCAATTGAAGTAAATAAAATTAGAAGGAATAGTGTATATATTTTATTCATATCGTTTTTTTAGGTTTAAAATTCTAGTAGAACCATAACTAAGATATTACAGAATTATTTTAGCTTCAAAAGGTTGTATATTATTCATTTTGGAAGTAACTATTTTTTAAATAGAGGATTCTTATTTTCTAGTTGCTAAAACTACAATTGCTGTAATTAAAAAACCCAAACTAAATAAAAAAAGAATTGAGAATTTTAGAATGCTAAAAAAAGACTCGCTATTTTCTTTTTGTCTGAAGGCTAATTTTTCTACTAATGTGTTATTAATTTTTGATATGATTGTTACTTCTTGCCTTTTGTTATTTTTAAATTGCCCAATACTTTTATATTTTTTTTGGTAGATAGTATAAGTAAAAGTTGTTGTACTTTTAGGAGGTGTGTTTGTTGTATCCCTCTCAATTGTTATAATTTTTGGATAATCTTGTTTGGTAATACGATAATTAAAATCAGCTATTTTTTCTGAGTTCTCTTTGCTTGACAATTCAAATAAGTCATAAGTTCCTTCATTTAATATAATTTTATATTCAGATGACATTTCAAACTCTTTAAAATCATTTTTAAAATTTCCACTAGCAGTGATAATTTGATTAAAAAAATAGCTAGCTGATAGCATAGAAATTAGTAGAACGATTACAAGGATATTTCTTTTTTTCATGGATTATTTGAGTTGTTTACTGTTTTTAATTTTCCAACAAATAGTATAGAAGCTATTGACTTAGTTTTAGGGTGAATGGGTTCAATAATTGAATTAATTATAAATCCATTTGTAACAAATAAATTTATCCAAGTGTCTAAAGTTCTAAAGTACCAAGGAGCAGGATTCGTAAAACTATCACTAAAACCTTTCCAAGATCCTTTTCTCCATCCATCTTGATATGCTGAATCTCCGCAGCCTAAAATTGGATGTAATGTTTGAACAATGAAATATCCATTTTTAGTCAATAGTTCGGGTAAATTTTTAAATATTTTTTTGACTGATTCATTTCCAATTAATGAAAAATTGCAAACGGCGACATCAAATTTTTCATGAATATTCTCTTTGGAGATATCTTCATAAGGTATGAGTTTGAAGTTTCCTTTACCTTTTTTTGTGGCTTCATCAATTAATTCAGGTACAGCATCAATTCCCAGAGTTTGAATTCCAAAGTTATTTAACTCTCTTGATAACCAACCTTCTCCACAACCAATATCTAAAACATTTAAAGGGTTTTTATCTAGAATGCAATCGACAATCGCTTTGTTTGTAACTAGTATTCTACTTTCAATTTCGCGATGTTCAATGGAATTTATCCAGGCCTTAGCATTTTGATGCCACGATTCCAAAATTTTTTCATCAGAAAATTCAGACATTACTTTACTTTTAATTCACTCTATTTGTAAAAGGGAAAATATTTATTTAAAAATAAAAATAGGTAATTAATACTTCACGTCAAAAAAATAAGTAATGCCATTTTAAAATTTTCCTTCACACCTTTAAAAAAGAAAATATTAACGCCTAATTAGACTGAAGTGACCTTTTATAACTCTACTGTCATCTAGTTCAACTCTATACCAATAATCCGTAGAAGGTAACGGATTTCCGTTGTAATAGCCATTCCATCCAGTTCCTAAAGGATTTAAAATAGCCAATAATTTTCCAAATCTATTAAAAATGTAAATATTTGAAGTTGGCTGAAATTTTATACCTGATACGTGCCATGTATCATTATAACCATCACCATTTGGAGTAAAAAAGTTAGGGATATTAATTACAGAAACATCTATACTAGCTTCTAAACAATTTTCTACATCTCTTATTTTTACTGTATGTAAACCAGCCTGTAGGTTGTCGAAATAATTATTTAACGAGAATTCAAAGTTATCTATTGAGAATTCATAGGTGCTTATGGGTAAATTTGTTGTTAAGACAGTAATAGAGTTATTTACTGAATTGTCTTTTAGAACAATATTATTTTTATCAAAATTTAGAAGAGGCGAAGTAGGAATACTGTTAATTTTTATGTTCTTTGTTTTTATGCAATTATTTTGATTAATAGCAGTAACTTTATAAATACCACTTTGACTAATATTTATGCTAGGTGTATCTCCTAGAAATTCATTTTGTTCATTTACCCAG
Source organism: Lutibacter sp. (assembly GCF_013041805.1). Classification (GTDB taxonomy): domain Bacteria; phylum Bacteroidota; class Bacteroidia; order Flavobacteriales; family Flavobacteriaceae; genus Lutibacter. The sequence goes on along the minus strand of NZ_JABDRI010000075.1, from coordinate 3,235 downwards.
AGGTATTCATAAATATCAGCAGGATTTTCTATTCCAATTTCGTAGCTTAAAGATAAAAAACAAAAATCTTGAGAATCGGCTAAATCAAACACAGGAACTGGATCAACGTATAAGCTAATAAGAGTTTCTATTTTAAAACAATCAATAACATTGTGATCCACTCTCACCACAATTTGTTGATTAAAAGGAGAAGTTGTTTTTCTAAAATTAGTTGGATCAATTTGATTTATTTGGGCCAAAGCATCATTGATAGATTGATAATAGGTTACAGTTAAATTGGTTTGAGGTAAGAGCGAATTTAAAATTTGTGAAGTAGCGCTGCTAAAGTCAAATGTGGTAATTCCGTTTAGATCATTGCCATCTACTAGGTCATCACATTGATTAAACGGAAGCATTAAATTAGAAGAAATATTAATAGAGACAACTTCTAAATTAATTTGAGCGGTTGTAAAGCAGTTGTTACTATTTACAATTCTAGCCCAAACAGATGCTGCAGTTGCATTTGAAAAGTTTAGTGGATTTACAATAGGATTTACATTATTTATGGCATCATTTTGGGATAAAAAATAGGTAAATGTTTCATTTAAGTAATTAGAAGATAGTAGAGGTTTCGCATCATTAAGGTTAAAATTCATTATACCATCTAAGTCATCATCACATGAAGTTATGTTCACAGGTGTTGTTATAATAGGTAGCGAGTACATATTTACCTGAATAGATTTAGATTTTACACAATTAGTTCCATCTGTTTTGGTAGCCGTAACAGTGTATAACCCTTGTGAATTAACATTTACTGAAGGGGTATTTCCAATGACGATCCCACTAGAATCTTCCCAAACATATGTATAGATTTCTATAGGATTTTGAATACCAATTGTGTGAGTTGAACCATCTAAGCAGAAATCAATAGAACTGTCTAAATTAAATACAGGAACTGGATCAACATTTAAAGTGACATGTACACCAACACCAAAACAGGAATCAGTTAAACTATCCACTCTCACCACAATTTGTTGATTAAAAGGAGAAGTTGTATTTCTAAAATTAGTTGGATCAATTTGATTTATTTGGGCCAAAGCATCATTGATAGATTGATAATAGGTTACAGTTAAATTGGTTTGAGGTAAGAGCGCATTTAAAATTTGTGAAGTAGCGCTGCTAAAGTCAAATGTGGTAATTCCGTTTAGATCATTACCATCTACTAGGTCATCACATTGATTAAACGGAAGCATTAAATTAGAAGGAATATTAATAGAGACAACTTCTAAATTAATTTGAGCGGTTGTAAAGCAGTTGTTACTATTTACAATTCTAGCCCAAACAGATGAAGCTGTTGCATTTGAAAAGCTTAGTGGATTTGCAATAGGATTTACATTATTTATGGCATCATTTTGGGATAAAAAATAGGTAAATGTTTCATTTAAGTAATTAGAAGATAGTAGAGGTTTCGCATCATTAAGGTTAAAATTCATTAGACCATCTAAGTCATCATCACATAAAGTTATGTTCACAGGTGTTGTTATAATAGGTAAGGGGTAAATATTTACATCGATTTGTAATGTCGTAATTACTCCACCAAAATCAATATTTGTAGTTACTGTGTAAATTCCAGGTGCCGTGTATATGTGTTGTGTCTCAGTACCAGATTCTATTGAGGTATTTCCATCTCCAAATATCCATTCCACGCTATTTATTGGAGTAGTAGAAAAAATATTAAAAGTAGTTAGTTCTCCTTGACAAACATTATTAGTTGAAATTGAGGGATCTAAAAAATAAGATGATAAAAAAGGTGGTAAACCTTCAACTACTTTATGTGTTGGAAAAGCACCTCCTTGTGTTACATCAATTTTATTTTCTTCATAAAAACAAGAGATACCATCTAATTCAGGATTATTAATTACTCCTAAATAATTGGAGCCAATCTGAGAAGTACCTTGAGACAATGATAAAGCATGGTATATTTTTCCATCTAGGGCGAGCTGTAAAGCTCCTCGATAATATGTATTTGAGAGATATATAAGGGTTCTTGTTCCAGAAATTAATGGTGTAGGAACTGTTAAATCATATTGAACTATTTTACTGGGTAGTGTTCTTCCACTTGGTGTTAATTTATCGGAGGATACATATAATTTGTTTGTCTGCAAAGAGAATTCAACGCCGTAAGGTGTATCATCTAATTCATCTAAATCCAATTTTAATTCATTACTTATAAAACCAGTTGAATTATCAAAATCATAAAGCATCATATTTGGATCAATTCCATAATTTGCACAAGCTATTTTAGTACCGTTGGGCGATATTTTCAAATACCCAATTGAAGAAGTTGTATTTAAAGTAGTAGTGAAAGTATTAGCAGTACTTAATCCACCAGCATCCAAACGCCAATATATAAACTGGTTATTTCTAAAAGTAATTATCCAATATGAGTTGTTGTCAGCATGTTTTGTAGCGGCTATTTTTTCAAATGCCCATGGTAATATATTAATGTTTTTTGTAGTTGTAATATCACCTAATCCACTCCTAAGTGTCATATCTACTATAGAATAATTAATACCTTGCCCCATTGCTGGAACTCCTCCGGGATTGTCATCAACGGTAAATATATAAAATTGATTAGTGTTATTAGGTTTTGGAATAATAATAGCAGATTGCGAACTTGAAGAATCACCTCTTAGACCATTACCGTTTGTCATAATAGTGTGTGTTTTGTCCCAAACAGTTATTCCATCTGTATAAAATAATAAATTACCGGAAGCGTCACTTATACTAGCGCAACCTTCAGCTGTATTTAGTTCGCCATCAGTTAAAACTACAGGAGTTCCTGAATTAAAATCTAACCCAGCATTTTCTCCAAAATACCAAATGGCAGCTTCGTTTTGGGAATAAAATAGTAAGGGGGTTAGGAAGAATAAGAAGAGAACTAATCTTTTCATAGGAAAAGAAATTAACCAGTATAAATATATTATAAATCATTTAAAACAAATAATTTAAACTGAAATATTTATAAACAATAAATTAGCATTTTATCTTCTAATTAAGCTAAAGTTTCCTTTTTTGGTTCTAATTTTTCCATTGAGATCAATTAATTCTACAGAGAACCAATAGTCTGTTGCAGGAAGTTGTTGCCCATTAAATATGCCATTCCAGCCATTTCCTTCAGGGTTAATTTGAGTAATTAATTTTCCAAACCTATCAAAAATATAGATATTAGAATTTGGGTAAAAAATTTCATTAA
>NZ_JABDRI010000035.1 GCF_013041805.1 Lutibacter sp. | reverse complement strand
TTAAGCATGGCTATGCTATGCGCAACAACTGCACTTTTTGCACAACAGGGTCCTAGAACTTGGGCTGAATGTGATGACTGTGAATTAGAACAAGTTGAAAGAGTGCGTTACGGAGGAGATAGTAACCTAAGTAATATTGATCAAGATGGTATGAGAAACCTTGCACGTGTAAATCAATTTGGAACAGGTAATTACAGTGAAGTGGATCAAGATGGGGCTGCAAGTCAATTAGGCATTGGAGGATCATATAATCAAGCTTGGGTATATCAAGAAGGAAGTAATAACTATTCAGATATTGATCAGTTAGGAGACCATAATACCAATATAGTTTGGCAAGAAGGTAGTCTAAATTATGCTAAACAATTAGTTGGTGCAGGATATGCTGAAACTAATTATGCTAAATCTAATCAAATAGGTACAGATAATGGTTCGTCACAAACTCAGTATTATGATAATAACTGGGCAAATTCTAATTCAATTGGTAATTATAATGATGTGATTCAATATCAATCATCTGGAAGTGATCAGGCAGCAGGAAGTAGAGCTGACGTTCTACAAATTGGAGATTCTAATACTGTAAATCAAACTCAAAATGGTAGTTTTAATGATGCAGAAACAGAACAAAGAGGTAATGGAAATATGTCTTCAGAAACTCAAATTGCAGGGTCTTATAATGCTTCTGGTTTGATAACTAACATATCTGACGTAATGCAAATAGGAACTGGTAACAAGAACTGTTTAACTCAAACTGAAGGTACTACTGGTGCAAATTATAGCGATGTATATCAAAATGGAATGGGCAATAGATCATCTGTTATTCAAACAGCAAATAGCACAGGATCTAGTTGGAATTTAAGTTATATAAACCAAATGGGTAATAATAATACTGCTTGTGTTCAGCAAAATAGTGTTGGTATTAATAATTAGCAGCCTCCAAATTAAAAACTGTCTGTAAATATTTTATTTGAACCAGTTTAAATTATATGTAAAAAGGGGAATAATTCCCCTTTTTTTTCTTATATTTGATATAATCTGAAAATGATTTTTACTATGGTAAATCCTCACAAAACAATATTATTCCTTTTTATCCTTAGTTTTACATTTTTTAATGGAAATGCTCAGGAACTTACAGATGAAAATACGTATATCATAAATCAATATTTTCAATTAAATAAAGAGTCTTCTTTGTTCGAAAATAATGCTAAAACAACTTCAAATAGATTACAATCACAAAATAATTTTGTAAGTTTAAATCAGGTAGGTAATAACAATCAAATTGATATTAAACAAAAAGGTGGTGATTCTCAAACAGTTAATCAATTAGGGAATAACAATTATTATAATTTTATTAATTACTACAACAATACACCTTCCAATTTTAATATTGTACAACAAGGGAATGCTAATAATCTTCAAATTTATGGAGAAAATTCTATTATTAACAATATTAGTATTTTTCAAAAATCTAATTTTAAAACCTTAATTATAAAGAATTATTAGGCTATGGGCCAACTAAAAATACATATTATTTTATGTTGTTTATTGTTGTCTTTTAATCAAGTTTATTCTCAATTGAATGAGACGGTTACAGGTAGAATTAATATTCAAGAATCAGATAATTTAATTTTGATAAAAGCGCAGGTTGAAAATGAAGAACCACTTTTTAAAAATAATTTATTTTATAATTTATTAGCTTTAAAAAAAACTGCATCAGGAAATTATTCTAATAATAGACAAGAAGGTGAATTTTCATTAAATCCTGGAGAAAGTAAAACTCTTTCTGAAATTCGTTTAAATAAAGATGCTGATGAAGAGTTGCGTATCTATTTATTTATAAAACAAGAAGATAAATTAATAGCAAAAGATTCTATCTATATACTTCCTCAAAAACAACAGCAAATTGAAAAAAGCGTTGTACGAGAAGTTGATTTTGAGCTAAAAGGAATTGTAGTTGATGAGGTGATTACAAAAATTGGAAAGGATTTTCACGATTATTTTTATCAGGATTATTTAAATTCTGGAACGCAATATCCATTTATAATTACCATTACTGAAAAGCCATATTTTGCCACAAGCAGTATCATATCTGTAAAAGTAGATGATAGAATTATTCATGAATTTATATCTAAACCAGATGAGGAATACTTAAAATCAAATGTTAAAATTACGTTGCAAAATTTAAGTCAATATTCTAAACAGAGAAAGATGTTGTTTAGAAATAGCAGGATATAATTAAAATTAGTACATTTAAATATGAAAAAGTTGAAATTTGTTTTTACCGTGAGTTTTGTTTGTATTTCGAGTTTTGTATTTTCGCAAAACATTGTATATAAGCCTATTAATCCTTTTTTTGGAGGAGATACCTTTAATTATCAACAGTTATTAGCTTCGGCAAATGCTCAAAATAGTTTTGAAGAAGATTCGGGCTTTGATTTTACTCAAGCCACAGATTTAGAGAATTTCACAGAAAGCTTAAATAGACAATTGCTAAATTCACTATCACAAGATTTATTTCAACAACAGTTTGGTGATCAGTCATTATCAGTAGGTACCTTCGTTTTCGGTTCGTTAGTTGTAGAAGTAACTCCTTCAAATAATGGGCTGTCTGTAAATATATTGGATACAATAACAGGGGAGCAGACACAAATAACTATACCTAATTAAATATAAGAAACCCTTAACTTATGAGAAAGTATTTCCAATTTTTTATTTGGACCGTTTTATTAATTTTAACTAGCTGTGGTACCTATTTAAACCAACCTTTTAATACAGGTAAAGCACGCATAGGAGAAAGTACTTCAAGAAAAAGTATACTAGATACGATAATGCCATTGAATGAAACTATTGTCGGTGTCTATAAGTTTAGAGATCAAACAGGTCAATATAAATTAGTAGAAAACGGTTCAACATTCAGCACGGCTGTTACACAAGGAGGAACTTCAATTTTATTAAAATCATTAGAAGAATCTAAATGGTTTCAACCTATCGAAAGAGAAAATATTGGAAATTTATTAAATGAACGCCAAATAATTAGATCTACGCGTCAGGAATATGCCAAAGATGCCAATCAAAATCAAACCGCATCTATGCCACCGTTATTGTTTGCTGGAATAATATTAGAGGGAGGAGTTGTATCGTATGATTCAAATATAATTACAGGGGGCTCAGGGGCAAGGTATTTTGGAGTTGGTGGTGCAGCTGAATATAGAGAAGATAGAATAACAATTTATTTAAGAGCTGTTTCTACATCAAGTGGTAGAATATTAAAAAATGTGTATGTTTCAAAAACAATCTTATCTCAAGGCATTTCTGCTAATTTATTTAGATACGTAAACGTTAAAAGATTATTAGAAGTAGAAACAGGTGTTACTAAAAACGAGCCTGCTCAATTAGCTGTAAAAGAAGCAATTGATAAAGCTGTAGAGCTTTTAATTGTGGAAGGTATTATTGATGGTTTATGGCAAACTAAAGGTGGTGATGCAACTGTTAATTTGGTAAAAGAACAATACTTAATTGAGAAGGAGGAAGCGGAATCAACAGCTTTATACGATAGAAAACTTGAAGATAGGAGAGGAAAGGCAGCTGTAAATATAGAAGGAGCTATGGTGGTTCCTAATAACGATTACGGAGATGCAATTGAAAAGTTAGGAGTAAATGCTTCTTTAAAATTATATTTTAAGAAGCCCGGATTTAATATAAACCTTGGAGCAAGTTATTTTGAACTGGAAAATAAAAATAATTTTAAAGATCAGTTCCTTTCAATAGATATAAATGTTGGATATGATATACTGCCATATGATAATATTTCACCTTTTGTATATGCAGGTTTTGGTGCTGTTTCTAATAATAAAGTAATTAACTATTTCGATTCTTTAAAATTCCAGTTTGGGGGAGGAATTGAGTATTTACCTAAAAAGAATTTAGGAATTAAAATTTTCGCTGAGCAAAATATTCTTCTCACAGATGATATGGATCGCTTAGTGCAAGGAAAATGGAACGATGCCTATTATAAAATTGGTTTAGGCTTAAATTTTTATTTTGGAAAACCATATGAAAAAGTAAAATCTGTAATGTTTGAATAAAAAGTAGGATATGAAAAATAAATATAATTTAATACTATTACTTTCACTAATTTTTTTAGTTAATTGCAGTGAAGATACCACTGGTTTTATTGGTGAAGGAACTATTACTGGTAGGGTAGTAGAATCAAATAGTTTTGACCCTATTGAAAATGCTAAAATTAGTTTAAGCCCATCAAATAACACAGTATTTTCTGATGTTGATGGATATTTTATCATTAGTGGAGTTGAAGCAGGTGATTATTCAGTTAGTGCTACTAAAGAAGGATATTTAACCTCATTTGAACCAGCAACTGTAACAACAGATTTAGAAGTAAATGTAATTTTTGAAATGGATGAGGAGACAGCTTTAAATAGAGCGCCATCAACTCCAATTTTAATAACTCCTACAGATGGCATAGAAGATCAAGAGCTTTCAGTTGAGTTAATTTGGTCTTCTTCTGATCCTGAAGGCGATACTATTGAATATCGATTAGAAATTAAGAATGATGTTAATAATGATATTATCGCAATGGAAAATATTATTGATACTACCTACGTAATTTCGGATCTAAAGTATGGTGTAAAATATTTTTGGCAAATTGCTGCTTCAGATGATATTAACCCTGAAGTTTTAAGCTCGGTTAGCACTTTTAAAACAAAAGTAGATCCAGACAATAGATATCTCTATGTTCAAAAAAACACTAATAACAACAGTGTAATATATTCAGCAAATTATAATGATGCCACTTCTTTGCAGGAAGATACAATAGAGTTAACCGCCTCAGATCAAAATAGTTGGAGGCCTCGAAAAAATCAAGCAGCCAACTTAATTGCTTTTTTAAGAACTTCAAATAATGAAACACATTTATTTACAATGAATCAGAATGGCTCAAATGTATTTCAAGTTACATCAGATGTACCTATTGCTGGTACTAATTTAAATGAGCTTGATTTCTCTTGGTCTTCAAATGGTGATCAATTATTGTATCCTAATTATGATAAATTATTTATAATTAATAAAGATGGAAGTGGTTTACAACAAATTTACCAAACAGTTGATGGAAGTTATATTTCAGAATGTGATTGGAGTAGTGACGGAACTATGATTGCGCTGAAAACAAATGATTTAGATGGGTATAATGTTTCTATTTTTACCATTGATTTGGAAGGAACTATATTAACAACTGTTTTGTCAGGAGTGAATGGAGCTGCTGGAGGACTTAATTTATCAGTCGATAAAAAGTTGTTACTATATACCTATGATGTTTCTGAATTTGAAAGTTCAAGTAATAGACAATTAGATACCAGAATATTCGTTTATGAATTTGATACCGCTGTAGCTACAGATATTTCTATTTTGAAAGATTCAGGAACGCTAGATTTAGATCCTCGATTTTCACCAAATGAAGCAGAAGTTATTTTTGTAAATACCTCTAATGATGGTATTTCTTCGAAGTCAATATATAAGATGGATATAAATAGTATTAACACAAATAATAATAGAATAGAACTATTTCAAAATGCAATTATGCCAGATTGGGAATAAAAAATTTTATAATAAAAAAAGCCGAATGATTTTCATTCGGCTTTTTTGTTTCATCATTTAAAAAGATAAATTACTTTTGTAACATATAAAATTATAGTAATTATGAGCTCAGAGATAAGTAAAAGGTATAGTCAAAGAGGTGTGTCAGCTTCCAAAGAAGATGTACATAATGCTATAAAAAATGTCAACAAGGGATTATTTCCAAAAGCATTTTGTAAAATTGTTCCAGATTATTTAACCGGCGATAAGAATTACTGTTTAATTATGCATGCAGATGGAGCAGGTACAAAATCTTCCTTAGCATATATGTATTGGAAAGAAACAGGAGATATTTCTGTTTGGAAAGGCATTGCGCAAGATGCATTAATTATGAATATTGATGATTTAATTTGTGTAGGTGCAACTGACAATATTTTATTGTCTTCAACCATCGGTCGAAATAAAAACTTAATACCAGGAGCGGTAATTTCTGAAATTATTAATGGTACCGAAGAATTATTACAAGATTTGAAAGAGTTTGGTGTGGAGATTTACTCAACTGGTGGTGAAACCGCTGATGTTGGTGATTTAGTGAGAACTATTATTGTTGATTCTACGGTAACAGCACGTATGAAAAGAGAAGATGTTATTGATAATGCCAATATAAAGGCAGGTGACGTAATTGTTGGTTTGGCTTCTTTCGGTCAAGCAACGTATGAAAAAGAATATAACGGAGGAATGGGTTCTAATGGCTTAACATCAGCTCGTCATGATGTATTTCATAAGTATTTAGCGGAAAAATATCCTGAAAGTTTTGATGCAGCTGTTCCTGAAGAATTAGTATATTCTGGAAATATGAAATTAACTGGTGAGGTACAAAATTCTCCTCTAAATGCTGGAAAATTAGTACTTTCTCCAACACGGACATATGCGCCAATTATTAAAGCAGTCTTGGAAAAATTTACATCAAAAGATATTCATGGAATGGTACATTGCAGTGGAGGAGCGCAAACAAAAATTCTTCATTTTATAGATAATTTACATATTGTGAAAGATACGATGTTTGAAGTACCACCACTTTTTAAATTAATTCAAGAACAGTCTAAAACTGATTGGAAGGAGATGTATCAGGTTTTTAATTGTGGTCATAGAATGGAATTGTATGTTCCCGCTGAAATAGCAACTGATATAATAAATATTTCTAAAAGTTTTAATGTTGATGCTCAAATTATAGGGAGAGTTGAAGCTTCTGAAACTAAAAAATTAACTATTAAAAGTAAGTTTGGAACTTTTAAGTATTAAAACTTATATCGTTTAAAATTTGTAAATTTGCAATCCAATTAAAAAAGAAGATGTTAGATAAGCTAAGAATAGTAAAACAACGTTTTGATGAAGTATCAGATTTAATTATTCAACCTGATATTATTACAGATCAAAAACGCTATATAAAAATAAATAAAGAATATAAAGATTTAAGTGCAGTGATGAAAATTGCTGAGGAATATGAATCTTTATTGAATAATATTGAAGAAGCTAAAGAAATTATAGCTGATGGTTCTGATGCCGAAATGACAGAAATGGCAAAATTAGAGTTGGAAGAAGCTACAAATCGTATTCCAAAATTGGAAGATGATATTAAGTTTATGTTAATTCCAAAAGACCCTGAAGATGCTAAAAATGTAATTGTAGAAATAAGAGCGGGAACTGGAGGAGATGAAGCAAGTATTTTTGCAGGTGATTTGTACAGAATGTATACAAAATATTGTTCTGATAAAGGCTGGAAAACGGAAGTAGAAGATATTAGTGAGGGAACTTCAGGAGGTTTTAAAGAAATTATATTTAGTGTAACTGGTTCCGATGTTTACGGAGACATGAAGTTTGAATCTGGCGTGCATCGTGTACAGCGTGTTCCGCAAACAGAAACTCAAGGACGCGTGCATACTTCAGCAGCAACAGTTATGGTATTGCCAGAGGCTGAAGAGTTTGATGTAGAGTTAAAACCTAGTGATATTAGAGTAGATTATTTTTGTTCTTCGGGTCCTGGAGGGCAATCTGTGAATACTACGTATTCAGCGGTTCGTTTAACGCACGTTCCAACTGGATTAGTAGCGCAATGTCAAGATCAAAAATCACAACATAAAAACAAGGAAAAAGCAATGAAAGTATTGCGTTCTCGTTTGTATGAGCAAGAATTAGAGAAAAAGTTAGCGGCTGACTCAGCGAAAAGAAATTCGTTGGTTGCTAGTGGGGATCGATCTGCAAAAATTAGAACTTATAACTATCCACAAGGTCGAGTTACTGAACATAGAATTGGATTAACTCTGTATGACTTATCTAATGTTATAAACGGAGATATCCATAAAATTGTAGAAGAATTAAAACTAGCCGAAAATACTGAAAAGCTTAAAGAATTGGGTGAAGTATTATAAATAACCCATTCTTAATTTTTAAAAAAGCAAGAGCTAAACACTCTTGCTTTTTTATGTTTTAAATCTAAGTTAATAGTTTAGAAATCAATCAAAGAGTATATATTTGCGCAATTTTAAAATTTATTAAATAAACTTAATAGTAGTTCAATAGATGATTACAGTTAACAATATTGCAGTTCAATTTGGAGGAACCACCTTGTTTGATAATGTTTCATTTTCAATTAATGAAAATGATAAAATTGCTTTAATGGGTAAAAATGGGGCAGGAAAATCAACATTGTTAAAAATAATTGCGGGTGTTAAAAAACCAACTTCCGGGAATTTAACTGCTCCAAAAGATGCTAAAATTGCTTATTTACCGCAGCATTTATTAACTACAGACGATACCACAGTTTTTGAAGAAACTTCAAAAGCTTTTGATGAAGTGTTTAAAATGAAAGCTGAAATAGATGAAATTAATGAAGCTTTAACGGTAAGAACTGATTATGAAAGCGATTCATACATGAAACTAATTGAACGGGTTTCAGAATTAAGCGAATTATTTTATTCTATTGAAGAAGTTAATTATGAAGCTGAAGTTGAAATTGTTTTAAAAGGTCTTGGTTTTGAACGAAACGATTTTACACGTTCAACTTCTGAATTTTCAGGTGGATGGCGCATGAGAATTGAGTTGGCAAAAATTCTATTACAAAAACCCGATTTAATTTTATTAGATGAGCCGACAAATCATATTGATATTGAAAGTGTTCAGTGGTTGGAAGATTTTTTAATAAACTCAGCAAAAGCAGTGATTGTAATTTCGCATGATAGAACATTTGTGGACAATATAACCAATAGAACTATTGAAGTGACTATGGGTAGAATTTATGATTATAAAGCTACCTATTCTCATTATTTAGAACTAAGAAAGGATAGACGTTCACATCAGTTAAAAGCATATGAAGAACAACAAAAGATGATTCAAGAGAATACAGATTTTATTGAGCGTTTTAAAGGAACGTATTCTAAAACAAATCAGGTTCAATCACGTGTTCGTATGTTAGAAAAATTAAAACTGGTTGAAGTTGACGAAGTAGATAATTCAGCCTTAAAGTTGAAATTTCCAACATCTCCAAGAAGTGGACAATATCCTATTGTAATAAATGATTTATCAAAAAAATATAATGAGCATATTGTTTTTAAAAATGCTAATTTAGTAATTGAAAGAGGTGAAAAGGTGGCTTTTCTGGGGAAAAATGGAGAAGGTAAGTCAACAATGATAAAAGCAATTATGGGCGAAATAGATTTTGAAGGCTCCTTGGAAATGGCTCAAAATGTAAAAATTGGATATTTTGCTCAAAATCAAGCTTCGCTATTAGATGAAACTTTATCAGTTTTTGAAACAATAGACCAAGTTGCGGTTGGTGATATCCGATCCAAAATTAAAGCAATGTTAGGAGCTTTTATGTTTAGTGGTGATGATATTACCAAAAAAGTAAAAGTGTTGTCTGGAGGTGAAAAAACACGTTTAGCTATGATAAAATTATTATTAGAGCCAGTAAATCTTTTAATTTTGGATGAGCCTACAAATCATTTAGATATGAAAACTAAGGATATAATTAAAGATGCGCTAAAAGATTTTGACGGTACGTTAATTTTGGTTTCTCATGATAGAGATTTTCTCGATGGTTTGGCGGAGAAAGTTTTTGAGTTTGGTCATAAACGTGTGAGAGAACATTTTGAAGATATTACAGGTTTTATGGAGTTAAAAAAAATGGAAAGTTTGCGTGAAATTTCTGATTCGTAAATTTTTTGTTTTACAGAAGTTAATTTTCTTTGCGTCAAACAATAAATAATTATATTAAATACTTCTAACCAATAATTTTTTTCTGACTTTTATAAAAAGCATCTGCTTGAAATTGTAAAATTTCACGGGCTTTTTGTTTTTTAAAGTTATATAGTTCTTCTTCCTTAGAGATATCTTCATAAATAGCCGAATTTAATTCGGTATCTGTATTTAATATGGCGGCTCTTTGTCGTACTTTTTGTTCAACCCACGTTTTTACAGCATTTTCATGGTCTTGTAATTTATAGTCATATTCACCTTTGGGAGCTATTAATTTTGAAAAAATTGGGGAAGTTTCAATGGCTAGAAAAAGTAAGAAAATAAAAAAGGAAGGGAGCCAAGGCAATTCTTTCAAGGCATTTATGCGAGCCATTAACCCATCAAAACCATTAATAATTGGCTGAGTAATTGTTTCCTCAGTTTTTTGTTGGGTAGTTAAAGTTGTAAGTTGATTTTCTTTTTCTGAAATTTTAGCTGTATTAGTGATTTTTAATTGTTGTAATTCGGTTAAAGCAGCATCATGTTTTTCTCTTTTTTCTTTGTAAACAGGTCCTTTGCCAAGAAGTTTTGTTCCTGCCGTTCCTTCCGCTTCTGAAATATATGTTTCATATAATGCATTTGTCTCAGCTTCTTTTTTTGCTATTTCCTGTTTTAACGCTGTTATTTCGTTTTGAATTGTTTGTATTTCTGGGATAAACCTAGTTGCAATTTGATTTTTATTAGCCAAAGTCAAATCGTTTTTCTGGGTTAACAAAACCTGATTAATTTCTTTTTCAAAAATCTTCATTTCTAAAGGTTTTGATATGACAACGGCAATTATGATAGCTAAAATAATTCGTGGAGTTGCTTGTAAAACTTCTTTCCAATTATTGTCTTGTTTTTTAATCGTTGAAACAATAAAACGGTCTAAGTTAAAAATTAGTAAGCCCCAAACTAATCCAAATATAATGGCTATAAAATAATTGTCAAAAACGGTAAAAAGGGCATAAGTTGATGCTATGAAAGCCATAACTGCAGTAAAGAATACAGTTCCGCCTATGCCGGCATATTTAGTTTGCTCAGCTTTTGAGCTTGTTTGAAGAATATCGATATCAGCGCCAGAGCACATCCAAAAGAATTGTTTAAGCATAACATAGTAGTTTGTATTGCAAATAACGTAAAATATTTATTTATAGTATCTTAAAGGAATCTTAAAAGAGAAAGTATGTTCTAAATAACTTAAAAGCTATTTTTTTATTGCCTTAGGCATAGAAGTAAAGATCACAAAGCAATTACGATGACTTGTTGCGAAAAGCCAAAATGAAAGTAACTTTATAGTTAATATGATTCTATCAATTGTGTGATTACTCTTTTTTAATGTATTTTTACCACCATAAAGATAGCAAATGAGTATATTAAATACATTACAAGAAAGAAGTGGTTCTACATGTGAATTGTGTGGTTCAAAAGATAATTTAAGTATGTATAAACTACCGCCAATGCCTGTTGAAACGGTTGATGGTAGTATTTTGACTTGTGCAACTTGTAAAAATCAATTAGAAAATCCTGATGCTGTGGATGCAAATCATTGGCGTTGTTTAAATGATAGTATGTGGAGTGAAGTTGCTGCAGTTCAAGTTGTTGCTTGGAGGATGTTAACTCGTTTACGTGCAGAAGGTTGGCCACAAGATTTGTTGGACATGCTCTATTTAGATGAGGAAAATTTAAAATGGGCAAAAGCTACAGGTGAAGGTATTGAAGAAGAGCATAAAGTAATTCATAGAGATGTGAATGGAGTGGTATTAGAATCGGGAGACTCAGTAGTTTTAATTAAAGATCTAAAAGTAAAGGGTTCAAGTTTGGTTGCTAAACAAGGAACTGCTGTTAGAAGAATTTCTTTAGATCCAGAAAATGAAAAATATATTGAAGGTAAAGTTGGACCGACTCAAATAGTAATTATTACTGATTATGTAAAGAAATTATAATTAGATAAAACAAGATATTAAAAAGCCTGTAATTTAATAATTTACAGGCTTTTTTTTAAATATTAATATTTCGAAACAATTTCAAAATAATCAATATTATTTATTCATTTCAACAAAATATTTGTAGAATAGAGGAATTGTTTCAATACCCTTTAAGTAATTAAAAATACCAAAATGTTCGTTTGGTGAGTGAATGGCATCACTATCTAAGCCAAATCCCATTAAAATGGTTTTACTTTTTAATTCTTTTTCAAATAAAGCAACAATAGGAATACTTCCCCCTGAACGTTGAGGTATTGCAGGTTTACCAAAAGTCTCGGTATACGCTTTATTTGCGGCCTTATAGCCAATATTATCTATTGGAGTTACATAACCTTGTCCACCGTGGTGTGGAGTAACTTTTACTTTAACGCCTTTAGGTGCAATACTTTCAAAATGCTTTGTAAATAATTCAGTGATTTCTTCAGTTTCTTGGTTAGGAACTAATCGCATCGATATTTTTGCATACGCTTTACTTGCAATTACGGTTTTGGCGCCTTCACCAATATAACCTCCCCAAATTCCGTTTACATCTAAAGTTGGGCGTATTGAATTTCGCTCGTTGGTTGTGTAGCCTTTTTCACCATAAACATCTTCAATGTCTAGTGCTTTTTTATAGTTCTCTAATGAAAAAGGTGCTTTTGCCATTTCAGCTCTTTCTTCTTTGGAAAGTTCTTCTACTTTATCATAAAAACCAGGAATAGTGATATGATTGTTATCATCGTGAAGTGAAGCAATCATTTTTGATAAAATATTAATTGGATTTGCAACGGCACCACCATATAAGCCAGAATGTAAATCTCTATTTGGGCCAGTAACTTGAACTTCAACATAACTTAAACCACGCAAACCAGTTGTAATAGATGGTTGAGTATTTGAAATCATGCCTGTATCAGAAATTAAAATAACATCATTGGCTAATTTGTCTTGATTGCGTTCAACAAACCATGACAAGCTAGACGATCCAATTTCTTCTTCACCTTCAACCATAAATTTTACGTTACATGGTAAATTGTTATTTTTGGTCATATATTCCAATGCTTTTACGTGCATATACATTTGACCTTTGTCGTCGCAAGCTCCACGTGCAAAAATGGCACCATCAGGATGAATTGTTGTAGTTTTAATAACTGGTTCAAAAGGGGGAGAATCCCAAAGATCAATAGGGTCTGCTGGTTGTACATCATAATGCCCATAAACTAAAACTGTGGGAAGGTTTTTATCAATTGTTTTTTCTCCATAAACAATTGGATACCCGGGAGTTTCGCAAATTTCAACAGTATCGCAACCGGCTTTTTCAAGCGCATTTTTAACCGCATCTGCGGTATTTAAAACATCTTGGCTATAGGCAGAATCGGCACTAATAGAAGGTATTTTTAAGAGTTCAATAAGTTCGTTTATAAAACGGTCTTTATGTTCGCTAACGTATGATTTAATATTTTCCATTAAAATTATAATTTGTTTTGTTCAAAAATACACAATTTTATTC
Source organism: Lutibacter sp. (assembly GCF_013041805.1). Classification (GTDB taxonomy): domain Bacteria; phylum Bacteroidota; class Bacteroidia; order Flavobacteriales; family Flavobacteriaceae; genus Lutibacter. The sequence goes on along the minus strand of NZ_JABDRI010000035.1, from coordinate 47,193 downwards.
GGATACATGTATCTATAAAAAATAATGAAAAACTGCTTTGCAATTTTAAAGTATTGTGTATATTTGCACCCACAATTCTTAAGCGGGCGTGGTGGAATTGGTAGACACGCTAGACTTAGGATCTAGTGCCGCAAGGTGTGGGAGTTCGAGTCTCCCCGCCCGCACTAAAAAAGCCTCTCAATTTTGAGAGGCTTTTTTTATTAACTTTTAAAAAAATAGATTAGTTGTTCATTCTGCCTTGTCCTCTCCTGCTACCTTGACTATTTCTTTGTGTTTGTTGTTTTTCCTGAGCTCTTGGATTTAATTTTTTTAATTCAGCTTGTTGGTATTTAAGCCAGGTTTTATTTTGTTTTTCAGATAATTCTTGTTCAAATGTTTCATTTAACATGTTTTTTTGAACTCGAACTTTTGTTTTAATTGGTGCTAGCATTTCTTGCGCTTGCATTTGCGCTTCTCTCATAGTTCTAAAATCACGGTTTGCCATTGCTTCATTTCTTTTTTTAGCTAAAAAGAATTTTACTTTATCAAATGTTTCAAAATTAAAAGTTTTTAATTCATTTATTTTAGCATTGTGTTTTGAAATGGCTTGGGTCACCAATGTTTTTTTTGAAGCAGTTTTAATTTTTAATTTTTTAATAACAACTTCATTATCGTACATAATGAGTCCTGCCATATTTTGAGGACTTACTTCTTGTGCAGACGTTGCAGTACTTTGTGATTGTTGTGGTACATTTTGTCTATTTCCTCTTTGTTGAGAAAATAAAACTGTAGAAAGATGTACGAACATGAGCAGTAAAAAAGAGGCTTTCTGAAATTTCATTTTAAAACGTTGAATTAAATTGATTTGAATTTTTTGATTGTGTAAAGTTACTAATATGTATAACTAACCTTTGAAACTTCAAAGGGATTAACTAAATTTTAACGCAGCGCAGCATATAGAAACCACTTTACCCTAATTTTTAACTTTTAAGTAGGTAGTTAAAATAGCATTTAATGTTTTTTTACGAATTGGTTTTGAAATAAAATCATCACAACCCATAGTTTTTGATGTATTAATATCATTTTGGGTAGAGTAAGCTGTTTGAGCAACTATAGGTAAATTGGGCCTAAATTTTTTAATTAGTTTTGTAGCCTGATAACCATTTAATTGTGGCATTTTAATATCCATTAAAACCAAGTTAATAGCTGGATTGTTTTTGCAAATTTCTACAGCTTCGATTCCATTTTTTGCGTGTATAAGTGTACAATTTAATTTTATTGAATCGTGAAGTAACGTTTCAAGAAAAATATAGTTAACTTCTTCATCTTCTGCAATTAAAATAATAGGTTTCGATGTTTTTAAGGTCTCAGATGTTGTGGGTCTATTAATATTTTCTGTATTAGATTGTATTGGTTTGTATGGAATAATTACGGTGAAAGTTGTACCACTTCCTTTTTTAGATTTCAATTGAATTGTTCCTCCTAATATTTCTGCATTTTCTTTTGCAATTGACAGACCTAGTCCTAAGCCACCTGTTTTTTGAGATATTTCTTTTTCCTCTTGTGAAAATCTATCAAAAATTGATTTGTGATTAGTTTTATTTATTCCTATTCCAGTATCTTTTACATAAATTTCTAGTTGTGGTGGGTTTGTGGTTTTATTTAAAATATATCCTAATTCAATACTACCTGCCTCAGTAAATTTAAGTGCGTTTTCTAATAAATTACTTAAAATTTTTATGAGCTTCGATTCATCTGTATAAATAGTACTTTCAGTATCTAACAGACCCTTTTTTAGGTAAAGAGGCACCTTGTTTTCTTTTGCCTTTATGTCAAAAATTGAAAATAAATGAAGTAATACATTATTTAAATTAACTTTATTTTGAATTGCCTTAACTTGTTTTGTGCCAAGCCTTGATATTTCTAAAATATCATCAATAACTTTTACTAATTGGTTACCACTACTTTTTATAATAGCACCATAATTTCTTCTTTTTTCATTTGAAATATTGGTATTTTCAGTAATTATTTCTGAAAACCCTATAATACCATTTAGTGGAGTTCTAATTTCGTGCGACATATTGTTTAAAAATTCAGTTTTTAAACGGTCACTCTCTACGGCTTTATTTTTAGCTAGTTTTAATTCTTTCTCTTTTTTCTTTAATTCGGTAATATCCCTACCAATTATGGCAAGTGCTTTTCTAGTTCCGTTGTTATAAAAAGTTGGTATTTTAACAAAATCATATTCTTTTTGTTCTCCATTTATTGAAGGAATAATTTTGATACCTTTTGAAGTTTTTTTATTCCTCCAAGCAATTTCATCACTTATTTCACAGCTAGAAAACAATTCTTTGTATATCACATTTGTGCAATGAGCTAATTCTGCATCAGTTTTTCCAAAATAATCCACATCGATTAAACCAAAAAGTTCTAGTCGGGCATTATTAGCAAGTAACCATTTTCCTTTTCCATCTTTATAACAAATAATATCAGGTACAGAATTTATAAATGATTTTAGTAGTTCTTCGCTTTCTTTAAGAGCTGTGATATCTTCTTTGTCGGCTAAGAAATTGACGATTTCACCTTTTTCATTTTTAATAGGTGTAATACTTACTTGTTCCCAAATAATATTACCATTTTTAATTTTATTGCTGAATTCTCCTCTCCAAATTTCACCTGCCATTATTTTCTTCCACATTTCTTCGTAATAGGCGTTTGATTGTTTTCCTGAGCTTAAGATGCGTGGGTTTTTACCAAAAACTTCTTTCAAAGTATATCCGGTTACCTCAGTGAATTTTGGATTTACATATTCTATATTTCCATAAACATCAGTAATTACAATAGAACTTGCACTTTGTTCAACGGCGACTGATAATTTTTTTGCTTCTTCTTTTACTTTTTGTTGTTCTGTAATGTCTTGTCCTGTCGTTAGTATATGTAGTTCATTCATATATTTAAAAAATCGCATCGAAATATCTACTGTTTTTAACGAGCCATTTTTTAAGGTAATAGTTATTTCAGTATTAGATACTTTTCTTCGTTTCTCTAATTCGGTATTTATTGTTGTGATATCATTAGCATTAATTATGAGATTAATATTTTGAGCATTACTTCCAGTAAGTTCTTTTTTTGTATATCCAGTAAATTTGGCAAATGATTTATTAACAAATGTAAATGTAGAATCTGAGACTTTTGTGACACTAATTAAAGAAGGTTGAGCATCAAAAATGGAACGGAAATAAAGTTCGTTTTCTTCGGCTTTTTCTTTTAGCTGAATAAGTTCAAGTTCAATATTTTTTTGGAGTGTAATATCTTGTAAATTCCCATAGGAACGAATTGCGATACCTTCATTATTATATGCTCGTGTTCCGTGTTGAACAACCCATTTTTCTTTGCCGTTTGGTAATAATAATTTGAATTCAATGCTGTAATTCTGTTTTCCTTCAAGTGACTTTTTTAAAGTATTTTGGTGTTTTTCTATATAGTCTGGATGTATAAATTGATTAATATTTTGAATAGAAGGTTTAAAAGATTTAGGGTCAACTTCAGAAATATTATACATTTCATTAGACCAAGTAATTTTATCATTTATATAGTTGCGCTCCCAATTTCCAATTTTTGCAATTTGCTGTATTTCTTCAAATTCAATAAGATTTTTTCTTAAATCTGCTTCAGTTTGTTTTAATTTTGAAATATCGGTATAGATAGTAATTTTTGAGTCATTTTCTAATAAAACAGATGATACCAAATAATTTTTATTATTAAGTTTTAATTCAACGCTTGTTTTTCCTTTTTCTTTTAATGTATCATAATAGCAGTAAGAGCAGGGTTCATCTAAATTATAAATTGCTTTATAACATTTCTCACCAAGAGCATTCCTACCTATTTTAGCAATCATGGCACTATTTAAATATTCAATCTCTTTATTAGCGGAGCATAAATACACACCATCTTTAAAAGCATTTAAATACGTGTTTAACTTTTTTTCCTGAATGTTATTGCTTAAACTTTCATCTGAAAATGAATCATTATTTTCATACTTTTTTTCATAGTATTCCACCTTTTTCAATAACTCTTCATAGGTTGGACTCACTTTCATATTGCTAGTGTATGAATTTCTAGATATTTGTTTTTTATTTCACTTTTAATTTGAAGTGGAAATAATCATTAAATATAATTAAAAAAATAGTCGCATACTCTTTTTTCTATTAAAAATATTACATAATTAGTATCTGTTTGATAATAAATGGTTTAATAATTCATTTAAATAGTAAAAGCAGTAAGAAGATAATTAAACCTTCTAAAACTCCGGTTGTGATAATATTTTGAACTTTTTAGCTGTCGCTCTAATTTTGTTTCTAGAAATATTAACCTTATTACTTGCTAGTTTTACTTAATCATTTTGTATTACTTTGCTGCCACTTTTAGTTTTTTATTAGAATTTGAGTCAGCTATAAAAGAAGTTGTGTTGCTTCTACTTGCGCTGTAATCATTCTTAGCACCTCTGTTTTATAGTAATATAGCTACTCTTGGTACATGAAAAAAGCCTTCAAAAGAAGGCATTTATAAGTTTTAATAAGATGTATTTTTATTACTTCTAAAACTATTATAATCTGTTGCTTTAGTTGGTATTTGTAAAGTTATAATTTTATTAGCTACTTAATTTTTGTATTTAGTTCTTCCAGGTCTTTTTCTTAAATGTAAGTGATCTGATTGTCCAATTTCATTTTTTCCATCAATTGGTCTAGATCTAAACTTTTTAGAATTTGTTTGTTCAATTTCTTGTGTTGAAATACTTGCTCTGCTGCGGCCTTGTATCCAGTTGTGTCTTGCAGTGGTTGGGTGATTACCCATTTTCCCATATTTCTTTATTGAAAACTTTCTTTGTTTCGCTAAAACATGAATTTCTTCACCGTTCTTCATTTTTTTGATATCACTTGTATTTTTGTAATAGTTGTATCCTTTTTTAGTAGTTTGAGAAAATGTTAGTGTTGAAATAAATAATGTTGCGATTAAAAATAACTTAGTTTTCATAATAGTTGTTTTATAGTTTGTAAAAATTTGTTTCTTTACAACTATATCAACTACATCTAAATTTTGTTACCCTAAATTTAAAATTATCTAAAATTCCAATTGGAATAACTGCTAGATTTCTCCAATTTATTTTCTAGAGAATCTTCTATTTCAGGAAAAAAATCAATTCCAGTAATTTTTTCAATTTCATCTATGGAAGTTACGAATTTGTACAACGCTTTTTCAGATTTATTATGAGGAATTAAAAATGCAATGGCCTTTATTTCTGGTTCATGAAAGTCTAGTATTATTTTGTAAAAATATTTTGGAACCGCTACTTTTTCGCTTCCAATTGTTTCTAGGTTGGGCGTTAAAATTCCACCAGTTACTATATATAAGTTTTGGTATTTCTGAGCCCAATAACGTGTTTTTTGTTCTAGTCTATTCCAAATCCCACTATTAAACTCGTGATTTTGTGGTGAAATATTTGATGTTAAAAAAGTTTCATCATGAGCTTCTTTTGAAAACTTTCTATCACCTGCTGGGCATAAATGCCCTTTATCATAGCCAGAATTTGAATAATTTCTGTAGTGCGCACTTTGTGTTTTTACTTTTTGATCTTTTGTAAAATAAGGGCGCTTAAAATTAGTGCTTGTAATATGATCTTTGTATAATTCATAAGCAACCCATTCAGCTTGCTCATGCTTTTCACTATATGAAAGTGAATAAAAATTATGATGTACAATTTTACCTGTTGTTGAAGTAGGAAGAAAGTTTGCATCTAAACTTTTTTCAACATTCGTTGAGGTTGTTTTACTTTCAAAAGAATAATTATCATAAATGTAAAATCCTATTGCGAAAACTAGTGTAATTATAGTATATATGGACTTTTTATTTTTCACTTTTTAGTGGAATTTCAATAAAATTAGGTGATTTTGATAATGTTTCAAAAATAGTTTTAAACTTTTCAGGAGGTGATGTTAATTTTCTTTTTATTAAATCTATCCACGCACCATACACTTTAATTTCAGCTGATAGTTTTCCTGCTTCATTAAAAATCTGGTGTTTAAAACGCCACCGTTCAATACCTTTTGAAACACCTTCTAATTCCATTTTTACTGTAATATTCTCACCAATATGAATTTCTTTCAAAAATGAAGTCTCTTCTTTAAATAAAATAGGTCCAATATTTAGTTTAGCAAATTCGTTGATAGATAAACCATGTTCTTGAAAAAATCGAACTCTAACTTCTGCAGCATAATCATTATAAGCAGTATGACGCATATGTCTATTTGGGTCAAAGTCTGACCATTTGGTATGAAAGGTAATTTCGAAATTCATGAATGTTATTTTAAAAATGCTAATTTACATGAAATTCAATAAAAAAGACCCCCATAATTTAGGAGGTCTTTTAAATTTTAATATTTAATTATATTTAAAACTTAGTAGGTTTATAAATTTGCCCATCTATAACAACAGGTCCTTGTTTTTCAATATTCACATAAACTATACAAGGCTCACATTCATTTCCACCACAAATTGGTGTAAAAATTATTTTATAAGTTCCATAATCATTAAAGTTATAATTGAATGTTTTTCCATTGCCAGATAAAATAATTCCATCTGGATCTATAACTTCCCATTTGTATGCTACATCACAATTTTCTGGATTACAAACATAGTTTGGCGATGTAAAGGTATAATTCATGGTAGGTTTTAGAGTTATTTGACCTTCACATTCTATTTGCTTTTCAAAGTTTGTTTGGAAATTTATTTTTTGTTTCGGATCTTTAGGAATCTTTTTAATGTATCCTTTTACCGTAACACCATTTGTTAACCATTCGCCACAATCACAATCACCATGTTGTTCACAGCATTCAATTATAAATGGATTACTTCTATTAAAACACTCTTTTTCTGCATCTTCAACAATTAAAGACCAAGTTCTAGGAGGATCACAAGATATGGTTGCAGGAATGGTATATGTAAATGTTCCTGTGTTTGGAATATTTGTAGCCAACACTTGATAAATTGCACTATTTGTAACATCAAATAAAGAAACATTTACAAGTCCAGTTGGTGTAGAACCAGACCAGTTTATTGTAATAGTTTCACCCACACAATATTTTTGATCTTGTAAACCATTAATATCGATTTCACAAGGAGGTGGTGGTGTCTCATTTGTAAAACAAATAATTTTTTCACAAACATTACAGTTAACATCTTTAACTTTCACTTTTAAGCAAAAGTAAAACTCGACATCACAACATTCTAAATTTAAAACATCAGGATACAAAATATCCAAATTAACTGATGAGTTTATTATTGAAGGATTTCCTAACAACCAAGACAAACTGCTTGTGCCATTGTCTCCAGAATTTAAAATTAAATTACTAAGGTTGGTTGTTGAAGTTGTTAACGTTCCAAATACACCTAAATCATCAGGTTTACAATCTCTTTCAGAATATTCAATATGATAATCTACCATGGAGATTTCAACCTCTTGTAAAGGAACACTTCCACCATTTATATTAACGTTAAATGAACCATTGTTTTCTTGAATAGAGGCATCGAAATCTTCAATATCACAACATTCAGTTCCTGTAACACAAGCAGCAGGAGCTTCTGGACTTCCATAATTAGCATTTAATTCTACACCTGAAGTTGTCATTTCAGCAGTTACTGAAACACTTTCATTACAACAATTTCCTCCTCCAGATTTAACAACCGGAATTGTGATTGTAAAATCATTTCCTGGGAATATTTGTATAGCCGGATTGATATTAATTATGAGGCTACCAGAAGTTGTAAAAGGGATAGGAGTTGCTAGGTCATCTTCAATCGTTAAGGTTCCATTTACAGAAACACAATTAGGTAACATATCGGTAATTACAATGTTATCTAAAGGTACACTTCCATCATTTGAAATTGTAATTATATAATTAAACGATTGTCCGTTTTCTACAATTTCTTCATCAGCTTCTTTAAATATTCCTAACACACCAACTTGATCTATACTATAATTTACTGCACTTGAATGCGTTCCAGCACCTGTCGTACTTGGAATACTTGCTGAATTTGTTTTTGTACCATGTAGTTGAGGTAGAACTTCAGCATTAAATTTAATAATTAAGAAGTTAGACCTATTGTAATCACAAATTCCTGGCATATTGGTAATAGTCCAAAATGGATTTTGCAAATTCAATGTATCAGCCACAACTGAAAAAGGCGGTGGTATTGGAGCTCCAAATGGCGGGCTACAACTGTTTCGATAACTTCGGTTTTGATCTGCATAATATTCATAGGTAATTGAACCTGGAAGAATCTCTAAATTTTGTCCAGGCATTCCAAAAGCATCTGTTAATATTGTAGTTAAATTTCCTGCCCCAGAATTTCCAATCATTACGCTAAATTCCATGATATCACCAATTTGGTAAATAGGAGGAACAATTGCACTAGGTGGATTTAAAATACACTTTTTAATAGAGCCTCTTGGTTCTTTTGTTGCAACATCAAAATCTACAGTAGTTGAGTCATTTTGAAGAGAAGTATCAATTGTTGGACAACTGATTGCAGGGCAAGGTGATGGACCACCTCCATTACCGTTCCCACTCCCTGTTCCGCTAGCTTGATAATCGATAGTTGCACTATTCGTAATTGTAGTTCCTACTAAGGTTGTTAAATTTACTTCAAAATCTACCCAAATATTAATTTCTTCCCCGGGATTTAAAACAAAACCAAGTGGAGCTGTAAATGTGTACAATATATTTAGGTAAGGAGGTATTGTAGGTAATGTTATCCATCCTGCAGGTGGGCTTATATTTGTAATTGTAATTCCAGGAATATTGAAATCATCAGTAATTACAAGATTTGTCCAAGGTACATTTCCATTATTCTTGGCTTGAATCCGGTATTTCCCAGAACAACCTGGTGGGATGTTAAAATAAGGATGCGTACTTGGATACCCATTATTATCATAGGCATATTTAACAAAAGATAAATCTGTATTTGGAGAAACTAAAGGGTCTGAAACAGCAGAAACTGACCCTGTCATTGTACCACAAGTGCCGTCTCCCAATGTGAAATTGTAATTAGCACTATTCGTAATAATAGAGCCTTCTGGAGCACAGTTTTGAAGCGTTACATATTTTGTGTAAAATGAATTACTTGCCATAGAATAATTTACGGTGTGCACCGCTCCATTTACTATAGGAACAGAAGGGGTTTCAGTAATAGTACCAGACAGTTTGTAAGTCCCTAAACCAGATCCATTTGGATTGTTATGATGAAGTTTAATTTTCCAAGTTGAAAGTCCGCAAGTTAAATCACCTGTTACAAATTCTTTGGTGATAGACCAATAATTATCAGCTCTGGCAATAACACTTACTGAAGTTGTGCACGTTGTTATAACACCAGCACAATCGAGAGTTACTGTAACATCAAAAGTACCAACAGTTCCATTGCACGTTGTATAACCTGGAAATTTATAGAACACGTTAAAATTATGACCATCATTACCATTTAAAGTAGGTGATGGATTATTTTGGTAGGTTCCACCTCCCATATTTGTAAAAGGAATGGCTCCAGAACTTTGAAATACTAAATTTGCAGAGTTTGTAATACTTACTGTTTTTACACAGCCAGCATCATAACTTCCGGGTAATGTAATGTTTAAAGCAATATTGTCACCTGTTAAAGCTTCTGATGGAACAGAAACTGTAACATTATCTCCACTTAAATTACATGTATCTGTATTTGGTGAAGTATTTAATACTATTTGTGAGTACCCTAGAGCTGTTGCGAATAAAAATACTAGCAACATATATGTTTTGAATGTATATATTATTTTTTTCATGATAGTAATTTTTATTGGTTATTAAATGTGAAGCAATGTGTAAACACACACGATTTACAATTACTTTCTTCATAAAAGACTTTAACTTTTATGCAGACCGTGTATTCCATAACACAGCAACTTGGATCGAGACCTGATATAGGTCCCGGTAAGCCAATAGTTAAGTTCACTGGAATTGCACCTGTTAAAGGTGAATTACTTGTATATTTTATGTTTTTCGTTGCGTTATCATTAGAGCTTGGACTTCCAGAAGCAGTTTCATTAGTTAACTGTAAAGAGGTTGAACCGTTTATAGTTGTTCCTGGCATTAAAATCATTCCAGATTCTTCAACACTACTAACACCATCTGAGCACGCACTTGGTGATGCGGAATATGTATATGATTGTACTTGGAACTCAATTCCGTAAATAGGAACATTTACATTAATGTTTCCATTAAAATTGAACTGGTTTCCTGTTCCCAAATTTGGTGTGATATTGAATTCATCAAATGAAAGCTCAATTTCTTCACATTCATCGCAAATACAATCTGGTAAGTCATCAAATAATTGACTAACGCCTGGCTGGCAAGTAATTGGGCTTGGATCTAAATCGTCGCCTTGTAACCCAAAACCTATGGCGGTTACACTTGCTGACACCGTTACTTCAAAACAATAACTAACTGTAGATGTAGTTGCACCAATTTGTGTAACTAATGTTGGATTTGGGCTTACTAAAGTATATGATAATGATGCATATGTTTGATCATAAACTGATAAGCCAGTACCTGGATTTACAAATGTTAAATCGCCTGAAGTACTTGCATAAGTTACATCAAAACAAATTTTAAACTTTCTATTTTCCTGTTCATAGCCTAAACATTCAATCTCTTCATTTGCAATGGTGAAATCAATTTCGCATTGGGTCATCGTAAAATAACTTGGATTTGACGAAATTCCTGTTGATGTTTCGGTAACTTTCCAGCTATAATTGCCATCACTTAGTTTATCATCTTTAAAAAGAGTAGTTGCCTTTATACTATTTTTTGATGTTTGGCTAGCATAAGATCGTTGAGGTTGTTTAACGTTATTTAATTTAGTTACTTCAATGATATAGTTAGGTTTCGGAATTTTACTTCCAATTATTTTCCAATTGAATGAACCTATTTCATTTGTGTTTTTATAGTTACTGTTGTTTTTTGGTAGTACGTTTATTAATTTTACTTGTTGGTCTTTTTGTTTAGCTTCTTCTTTAGATGGATTCGTTAAGGCTACAGAAATTCTATTTTTGCCTACATAAACGTTTTTTATTCCTTCATTATTTCCATTTCCGCTGCTTCCGTCAGGATTTGCAGACATCATTTCACCTACCATTTCATTATTAACAAAATATGGGTTTGATTGCCCTCTAGCGTAGGGTTTTTCTGCTCCTCCAATTTTAATAGTTCTTTTTCCAAAACTATAACTTAGGCCAAAACCGTAATTAAACACCTGTGGTTTTATGTTTTTTTCTGTGTATTGAAATTCTACTTGTTCACCATCTTGTCTAATGATATCTATTTCTGTTATAAGACCATCTTTGTCAATATCTGTAAATTGTTTTCTACCATCTTGTGCAATAATACCATCAGAAAAGGCAGACATGTAATTTGCTGAAATGTGAAGACCTAAATTTGGATTTACTTTATAACCAAGTCTAACACCAGCAGTATAAAATCCTACGCTTGAAGTTTCGTTTGTATTGAAATTATAAACAGGAACTGTTGTTGAGACATCTGCATTTTCAGCAATAAAATTTCCTTCTAAAGAGATTGGTTGAATAGACATTAAACCAGCACGACCAAAAATAGTAGTTTCTAGACTTCCTATAGTTGTTCTAAAATTTGGACCAATTCCGTAATAAGATGTTTTCCATTCTTCTGAATTTAATGCAATTGGGTAAGCAGCCTGATTTGCAAAATCCAACAAATTACTTTCTGTTGGGTTTGAAAAACTTCCAAGTGAAATTCCTATTCCAATTTTAGAAAAATAATAGGCTGAGGATAACTCAACATAACTGCCGTTACCAGCATAAGAATCATCACTAAATGTTGACACTCCACTTGATATACCAGCGGCAACTATCACTTCAACCAAGCTCATATCACTTGATTTTAAATCGTTTGATTTTTTTTGGGAATAACCTACAAAAGTTAGCGCAAAAAAAACAAGAAATACATGTTTTTTCATCTGTTTGTTTTTAGTTAGTAGTTTTTTTTGATTGTTTTAGTATATATCAATCACAATCCAATTTTGTTACCCAGTTCATTGAATTTTAGCATAAAAACTGGTCTAAAATTATGTAACAATTGTTACAATGTACAATTATTTTTTTGAATTTAAACTGTAGGTGTTTAATTTTTGATTATTTGTAATATGGGAGGAGTTGGGTATTTAACCAAAAAATAAGTCCCCTAGCATTATATAACGCTAGGAGACTTTATAGGTTTTTTTATTGAAACTTTTAATTTTTTACCAAATGATACTGTGGTTTAATTTTTAATTCACTTAAAACATTTAAGGCTTCTTCAACGTATAAATCTTTCTTTAAGTTTTTATGCCAAGCCGTTCTTTTTTCAGCTAAATCAGGATCATTAGCAATTAATTCTTTTTCATAAAGAGGCGAAGTATAGGTTAAATCACTCTTATAATCTCTTAAAACATCATATTTTGACGACTCATTTTCGTGAAATTCCAAATCGTTTTTATAAGCCTCATAGTTTAAATAAACAAGTGTATCATCCTGGGATTTTTTTAACCATTTCGCATTTTTATCAATTAACTTAAAATAGGTATTATTAGCAATGCGTTTTTTGCTATTGTTAATCGCTTCATTGAAATTCTCGTAATTATTCCAAATCGTATAATTTGCTTGTGGAACTTTATCGAATTTTAAAGGATTTTCAAGATCTCTTTCACCAATATTCATATACGTATATCTGTCTGGAAGCATAATATCAGAATGCACACCTTCTAATTGTGTTGAACCACCATTTATTCTGTAAAACTTTTGAATAGTCATTTTTAAGGCACCAATATCTTCCTTTAAGTTATGATATCTATTTAAATCTAATACACTTTGAACTGTGCCTTTTCCATAGGTTTGTTTTCCTCCAATAATTACGGCCCTTCCATAATCTTGCATCGCGGCTGCAAAAATTTCTGAAGCAGAGGCAGATAACTCATTTACTAAAACAACCAATGGTTTGTCCCAATGAATTTTAGCGTCAACATCACTCTTTACATCAGCATCTCTATCTCTATATTTAACCTGTACTATTGGACCTTTATTTATAAATAATCCAGAAATTTCAATAGCAGTTTGCAAAGAGCCACCACCATTATTTCTTAAATCTAATACTAATCCTTCAGCTCCTTCAGCTTTGAGACGCTCAATTTCTTGCGCCATATCAGTTGCAGAATTTCTAAAGTTTTTTTCATCAAAATCAATATAAAATTTAGGTAAGTTAATCACTCCAAACGTTCTGTCATCTTTTTTAACAATACTAGATTTAACAAATGTTTCTTCTAATTCAACAACGTCTCTAATTATAGAAATTACAGAAATAGTTCCGTCTATTTTTTTAACTGTTAATTTAACTTCAGTACCTTTTTTTCCTTTAATATATTCTATGGCATCATCTAAACGCATACCAACTATATCAAGAGGTTCGCCATTTCCTTGTGCCACTTTTAAAATTAAATCTCCAACTTCTAAATCTCCTTGTTTCCAAGCGGGACCACCAGATATTAATTCACTCACTTTTGTATAATCATTTTTCTTCTGAAGTCGAGCTCCAATACCCTCTAATTTACCCGCCATTGAAATATCGAATCGCTTTTTAACACTTGGATCAAAATAGGTTGTATGTGGATCAAATTCTTCGGAAATAGAATTTATATAGGTAGAAAACCAATCAGAATAAGTTAGTTCTTGAATTCGTATAAAAGCATCATCCATATTTGATAATGTTGTTTCTCGAGATTCTTTTTCTAGTTCATCAAATGATTTTACAGTGTACGTATTATCCTCCTTTTTCTTGTCATTTTCTATAGTAATTTTGTCGTTCAAACGCGATAAGGTTGAAAATTTAAGTTGCTTGTGCCACACCTTAATTTTTTCTTCAACATTTTTAGGATAGTTTATTTTTGTATAATCAACATCATAAGTGTCGTTATTATCAAAATTAAATTTAGTGGCTAAAATTTGTTTATAATATGGTTTCGACTCTTCAATTCGCTGGGTTAATCGCTCATAAACTAAATAGAAAAATGTTAAATCTTCACTATTAATTTGATCGTCAATTAACTTTTTATAGGCAGAAAATTCATCAATATCTGATTGTAAAAAATACCGTTTAGCAGGGTCTAAGCTTTCTAAAAATCTGTTGTAAACATTTTCAGAAAAAGTATCGTCAATTTCTTGTGGACTGTAGTGACCTTGTGTTAAAACATATTTTAATATGGTTAATAATGCTTTGTCCTTTGGGTCGGTCGTTGCTTTAGTTTGAAAGCTTATTAATAAACTTACTGCAAAAATAAGTGGCAATAAAAATTTGAATTTTCTAATCATCATTTTTCTAAATATTTTACTCAACTGACTACTAAAATAGTGCCAATATTTTAGTTAAGTCAGTAATTTAACGTTTTTTTATAAATTTGAGACTTAACTTTTAAATTCTCACAAGTATTTGTCAGGATTTATGATTACAATAATACCAAATAATTAGATGAAGTTTCTTTACAAAATGTTAAAGTTTAAATTCATATAACCAAATAAAATATAGTAGCTTTGTTGTTTAATTATTAAAATATGAATAAAAAACCGCTTATTTTAGTTAGTAATGATGATGGAATTACTGCACCAGGAGTGAGAGCATTAATTTCAGTAATGAATGAGTTAGGGGATGTAGTTGTGATAGCTCCAGATAGCCCTCAAAGTGGAATGGGACACGCTGTTACCATTAATGAAACATTGTATTGTAATGAAATTAAAGTGGATGATGGTCCACAACGAGAATATAAATCTTCAGGTACACCAGCCGATTGTGTAAAATTGGCCGTTAGTGAAATTTTAGATAGAAAACCAGATTTATGTGTTTCTGGGATTAATCATGGATCAAATTCTTCCATAAATGTTATTTATTCTGGTACAATGAGTGCTGCTGTTGAAGCAGGTGTTGAAGGTATACCAGCTATCGGATTTTCGTTATTAGATTATTCTTGGGATGCAAATTTCGAACCTTTAAAAGCCTATATTAAGAAAATTGCATTGAATGTATTGGAAAATGGATTGCCTGATGGTGTTGTTTTAAACGTTAATTTTCCAAAAAGTGAGACGTTTAAAGGAATTAAAGTATGTAGACAGGCACGTGCTAATTGGGTTGAAGAGTTTGATAAAAGGGTAAACCCTCAGGGTAAGGAATACTATTGGCTAACAGGTAAGTTTGTAAATATGGATAAAGGTGAAGATACCGATGAATGGGCTTTGGCAAATAATTATGTTTCTATGGTGCCAGTTCAGTTCGATTTAACGGCGCATCATTTTATACATAAATTAAATAATTGGAATCTGTAAATCAGTAGTTCAAATAAAATAGTTAAAAGTATGCTTAAAGAAATGCTAATTGGTTTTGTAGTTGCATTAATTGCAACCGCTTTTGGGTGCTTTATTTTTATAGAATATTTTTCTTCGTACGATTTTAATAAAAGTTTAGAATTGATAAAAGAAGGCAATCTTGAAGGAAAAGTACTTGTTTTAGGGGCTATTGCAAATTTCTTTGTGTTTTTTGTTTTTCTTAAAAAGAAACAAATTTATAGGGCAAGGGGTGTTTTGTTTGAAACCATTTTAATAGCATTAACAGTTTTATTTTTAACAATTTTTTCAACCTAAATAAATGAAATATTACATTATTTCTGGCGAAGCATCTGGAGACTTGCACGGTTCAAATTTAATGAAAGCTTTATATGAAAAAGATGCAAATGCCGAAATTAGATTTTGGGGAGGCGATTTAATGCAGCAAGTAGGAGGAACCTTAGTAAAGCATTATCGTGAATTGGCTTTTATGGGTTTTGCTGAAGTTTTAATGAATCTTCGTACTATTTTTAAAAATATAAGCTTTTGTAAAAAAGACATTTTAGAGTTTAAGCCAGATACGTTAATTTTAATTGACTACCCTGGTTTTAATATGCGAATTGCTGAGTTTGCCAAAAAACAAAAAATTAAAGTTCACTACTATATTTCACCTCAAATTTGGGCGTGGAAAGAAAATAGAATCAAAAAAATTAAGCGAGACGTAGATGAAATGTCAGTAATTTTGCCATTTGAAAAAGATTTTTACGAAAAGAAACATCACTTTCCAGTACACTTTGTTGGTCATCCATTAATTGATGCAATTTCTAATAGAAAACAAGTAGATGTGGATACTTTTAAAAGTAAGAACAACTTATCTAAAAAACCAATTATTGCCTTATTGCCTGGAAGTAGAAAACAAGAAATAAAAAAAATGCTTTCGATAATGGTACAAATGGCAGATAAATTTCAAGCATATCAATTCATAATTGCAGGAGCTCCAAGCCAGGATTTTCAGTTTTATCAGCAATTTATAAATAAAGAAAATGTAAAATTTATAAGTAATAAAACTTACGATTTATTGTCTGTTTCTTATGCAGCAATTGTAACTTCTGGGACGGCGACATTAGAAACGGCATTGTTTAAAGTTCCTGAAATAGTTTGTTACAAAACGAGTTGGTTATCTTATCAGATTGGAAAACGATTGGTTGATTTAAAATATATTTCTTTGGTAAATTTAATTATGAATAAAGAAGTCGTGAAGGAATTGATTCAACATGAATTTAATGTGGAAAATCTAGAGAAAGAACTTTATAATATATTGGAAGGTAAAAAAAGAGATGAATTATTCTTAAATTATTTTGAATTAGAAAAAAAACTAGGTGGTAAAGGAGCTTCAAAAAAAGTAGCAGAACTTATTGTAAAATAAATAAGCTGAGATTTTGAATATCTCAGCTTATTAAAAATTATTTTATAACCATTATATTATTCACAAAGTCCTTCAAGTGTATCTTCAATATCACCAGGCGTACTCATAATTTTCATAAAAGTTCCCATTGTTAACTCCGGCCAATGCAACGCAATTCTATATTTTCCATGTAGCATTGTAGCAGTTTTACCTTGTAAAATTATTTCGTAAGGCAAGGCAGCAAGATGGTCTTCACCAATTTTAGGTAAAAATACAGATTCTCCATCTTCTTTACTTTGCAAGCCAACTCCAAAAACTGCTATTTTTTCATTTGGATATACAATTTTATAGACTTCAACAGTTTGTCCTTTTTTAGCTTTTAAATTAGCTTCAATTATTTTTAATCCTTCTTCAAATGATGTATATTCATTGAGTTCAACAGGATCACTAAAATAAGGCATCATTATTTTATAATGGTATTTACCTAATTTATCTGCTTTGATACTTCCGCCAAAAGGAGTAAAGCTAGTTCCCAATGTTGAGAATGTAGTTTTTAAATCTGCACTAAATTTTTCAAAGGTACTTTTAAATGTAACGTAATTGTCACCTAAATAAGCTCTTAAAATATAGTCAGGATTTGTATAGGATATTACAACTTTTCCATCTTTTTGAATTAAACCTACTTTAAATGTTGCTGCAAGCGCACCTCTATCAGTTATTTTAACAACAGTTTCTTTTAAATCAGTTCTTGTAAAAGCAATTACTTTTAATGTGCTTTTGTTTGACGGATTATACATTCCTAAAACTTCAAATGAATTTTCTTTTAAGGTGTTAATTACCTTATCAGAAACTTGCTGAATACTTTCACTGCTTTCACCAATTTTTATATAAGGTGATATTTCTTGACCAAATGAATTGAATGTAATTATTAAAACTGTTATACTACTAAGAATTAGTTTTCTCATGATTTTATTTTTAATTATTCATCAAAAATACTATTTAAAGAATATGTTTTTAATGACATTAATCAGTCTATGTAATAATTGTTTCATGAAAGTTTGTACAATATGATTGTGTTTCAAAGCTATATTTTTTGATTTTTCATCTCTATGAAACCTAGTTCTAATGTATTTTGAGTTAAATCAGCCTAAAAAATACTTGATAGAATCGATTCAATTCGATTAATTTTTTTAGTTTTATAGTGCTATGATAAAGTTTTTAAAGTTCATCCCTTTTCAGCTTACATTCTTTTTAGTCATTGGAATTTTAGTTGGAAATTATTTTAATTTTCAGCCAATGCTTTTAGTTGAGCTGGGTATGTTTTTATTATTGATATTTGGACTTGTTTATATTTTTACCAACAAACAGTTTCAGCCTACATTTTTATTTTCCAGTGTTTTTTTTCTTCTTTCTTTTTTTGTTGGAGTTAACGCAATAACTTTTAAAAATAATATTAATAAGCAGAAACATTATACTAGCGCTTCGTTGTTTCTAGAACAGAAACCTTTTTTAGTTAGTATGAGAATAGAAAAAGTTTTAAAACCAAACCTATATAATGCAAAATATGAGGCTGAAGTTTTTCAAATTGAAAATACAGATGTGATTGGTAAGATACTTCTTAATATTCAGCTAGACACTATTAAAAGAGTATTAGAAGTGGATGATGTTTTAGTAGTTAAGACTGAATTTAAAACTATTAATGAACCTTTAAACCCATATAGCTTTAATTACAATTCGTATTTAAAACACCAACAAATTCACCATCAAATATCTTTAAAAAGCAATCAATTTTTAAAGTTGCCTAAGAACCAACTTAGCTTAAAAGGATTTGCTTCAAAAATTAGAGGCAACATAAATTCGGCATTGGTAAATAACGGTTTTAAAAATGATGAATTGGCTGTAATTAATGCACTGATTTTAGGACAAAGAAATTCAATTACAACTGATTTGTTGGAGAGCTATGTGGGAGCAGGAGCTATTCATATTTTAGCAGTATCAGGATTACATGTTGGTATTATTTTATTACTACTGACTTTTCTATGTAAGCCACTTCATTACTTTAAAAATGGTAAATTAATTGCCACAGTATTTATTGTACTTTTGCTTTGGATGTATGCTATAATTGCTGGTTTATCGGCTTCTGTAGTGAGGGCAGTTTCTATGTTTACGGCATTGACTGTAGGTATGCAATTAGTTCAAAGGTCAAGTATTTACAATACATTGGTAATTTCACTATTTTTTTTATTGATGTTTAATCCATTTTATTTGTTTGAAGTAGGTTTTCAGTTAAGTTATTTGGCCGTATTTTCAATAGTTTGGATTCAACCAAAATTATATCATTTGTGGAAACCAGCTTATTGGTTACCAGATAAATTATGGCAATTATTTACGGTTTCAATTGCCGCTCAACTTGGAGTTTTACCTTTAAGTTTGTTTTATTTTCATCAATTTCCAGGTTTATTCTTTTTATCAAATTTGATACTGATTCCGTTTTTAGGATTTATTATAGTTAGTGGTATTCTTACACTGGTATTAGCTGTTTTTGATGTTTTACCAGGAAATTTTAGAGATGCCTATATTTTTATCATTGAAACAATGAATGGTTTTGTGGATTGGGTTGCCAATCAAGAAGCTTTTTTAATTCAAGATATATCATTTTCATTGCAACTCATGTTGGTTATATATTTATTTATCTTTTTATTCTTCAAATGGATAGAGAAAAAGATATTTTATCGTTTTATTTTAGTACTTCTTGCATTTATATGTATCCAAGTAGTTTTAGTTTTCGAAAAGTTTACTGCGCAAACTAACAATGAGTTTGTTGTATTTAATAAAAGTAAATCTAGTTTAATTGGAATTAGAGTAGGGCGAAGTTTATTGTTAAACTCTCCTGATTCTTTAAAACTAAATGATTATGCTCTAAAGTCTTATGTGATTGGTTCTGGCGTATCTAAAAATTTTCAAATAATAAATAGAAATTTATTTAAATTTAAGAATGAAGTTATTTTAGTGGTGGATAGTTTAGGACTGTATAATTTTAAAAGCATAAAACCATCAATAGTAATTTTACAGAATTCGCCCAAAATTAATTTAGAACGGTTATTAAAAAAAATCAAGCCTACTTTAATTGTCGCTGACGGTTCAAATTATGTAAGCCTTGTTATGCAATGGGAAAAAACATGTGTAAAAAATAAAACCCCTTTTCACAGTACTATGCAAAAAGGGGCTTTTATTTTAAAGTAAGTTAAATTTAATCTTTAAATTCTGGGGTAAAATTAGCTTGATAATTTTCCCAATCATTTTGTTCAGTTATTTTTTTATGATCATCAGTTTTAAATAATTTTAAATAAAGCTCTAATTGTTGAGGTGTTTTATAACCTGGAATTGGTGCAATTAAGCCAGCTTTTTCATCTAAAAATATTATAGTAGGATATGCTCTAATACCAAAATATTGTGATAATTCGTGAGAACTATTTCTTCCAGTACTTTCCGGTTTAAAATTTGGATTTGTATAGGTTACACCTTTAAAGTTTACAGTTTCATTACCTTCAGCGTTAAATTTAACGGCATAATAATTTTCATTTACATAATCAGCTACATCTTTATTACTAAATGTATTTTTATCTAACATTTTACAAGGTCCACACCAAATGGTATAGGCATCAACAAATATTTTTTTAGGTGTTACTTTTTGTGCAGCAACAGCTTCTTCAAATGTCATCCATTTTATTTCTTGAGCGGTAGCAGATAAACTAAAAATAGTTAGGGCAAAGACTATTATTTTTTTCATTTTTTAATATTTTCTATTTAATTTTTATTTATTTCTTTTTACTTTTTGATGCAAATATGCTGCCAAAATTACAAAGTTATATGAATATACATGGGATAAATGAAGATTTTATTTTACACCGTGCATCAATTTCTTAAGAACAGGTGTTAGTAATAAGGCAATTACACCAATAATTATTGGGACAAATGTGAATATTAAAAAAAATGTTGCAATGTCATATTTATTAGTGATATCATCAATCATAGAACCCATTTTCCCAGATGTTTTATTCCCAATTGCCAACGCTAAATACCAAACACCAAACATAAATGCAATCATTCTAGGAGGAACTAATTTACTCACATATGAAAGTCCAACAGGCGATACACAAAGTTCACCTAGTGTATGAAATAAATAAGCTAAAATTAGCCAAACAATACTAACAGAAGCAGTTTTTGCTCCTTGTGGAATTCCGGTTGCTCCATAAGCTAAAAAGGCAAACCCAATAGCCAAGAAAAATAATCCAATAGCATATTTTGAAGCCGGATTAGGGTTGTACTTACTTTCCCACCATTTTGAAAATAATGGAGCAAAAGCAATTATAAACAAAGAGTTTAAAATTAAAAACCAAGTTGCAGGTATTTCAATTTCATTTTCTTTCTTTCGCTTTACAGTGGCTGAAATATTTGTGGTAATTGCTTCAGCTTGTTCTGCAGATAAAGGTTTAAAATTAACTCCCTTTTTATCAATATCAATAATTGATAACTTATCGTTTTCAACATATTCAGTAGCAGATCTAATTACCGTACTTTTTTCAATTAATTCGGCATTTTTGGGGACTAAAGTTTCAGCCGTTATTGAGAAACTTTCAACAGCTCCATTGCTATTTGTTACTTGATAAGTTGGATAGGAAATTTCATAAGAAAATGTGTTGAAATTATTATTTATTTTCCAAACAATTAAACCCCAAATAAGAACAAAACTAAATCCTAAAATTAAGTTTGAAATAAAATATTTTTTAAATGTTTGTTTAAAGAATAAAAATAAAACCCATGTTATTATTGCAACGGGTACTACTGTTATGATTACATCAACTATGTTAAACAGCAAGGCTGAATTTCCAGATAAAATTCTACTTGTATAATCTTTTGCGAAAATACTCATAGATCCGCCAGCTTGCTCAAATGAAGCCCAAAAGAAAATAATAAAGAATGCAAAAATTACTACAGCCACCATTTTATCTCTTGTAATAGGACTATATCTTAAAATTCTTGAAGCTAATAGATACAAAAATAAAATTAAGGTAACTATAATGGTTTCACTTGAATAATCAGTTCCGCCAAAACTTAACAAATTGAAATCACCAATTTTGGATAGCGGGTCGTTTATAACCCAAGTTAATCCTGCAGCTGCTACAATAATAATTAAAATTTTATCTACTATTGTAAACGGATTTAATTTATCTTCAATTTTAGAATGGTCATCAGTTTCAATGGTTTTATCTTCTTTATTTGGCTTTTTACCTACTTCTCCAAAAATATTTTGTGCAAATAAGAATTGTAGTAATCCAAGCAGCATAAAAATGCCTGCCAATCCAAATCCCCAACTCCAACCAAGAATTTCACCTAAATATCCACAAAGCATAATTCCTAAAAAAGCACCTGCATTAACACCCATATAAAATATAGTGTATGCACCATCTTTTTTTTCAGGTACATCTTGATAAAGTATAGAAATAAAAGAACTCATATTAGGTTTAAAAAAACCAGTTCCAATTACTAATAATCCTAAACCTAGATATAAAAAAAACGGATTGGATTCAATAGCCATACTAGCGTGACCAAGTGTCATGATTAATGCTCCAATAATAATTGCGCGCCTATTTCCTAAATATTTATCAGCTAAGGTTCCACCAATAATTGGTGTTAAATATAGTAAGGCTAAATAAGTTCCATAAAGTGCCAATGCATTTTCACGTGGCCAATCCCAACCTCCTATACCTAAGGCGCTTACTAAAAATAATACTAATAAGGCACGCATTCCATAGAATGAAAAACGTTCCCACATTTCAGTAAAAAATAACACAAAAAGCCCTGAGGGATGCCCCAGAACTTGGGTTTTAAAAAATTCGTTTGATGATGTACTCATATTTAAAAACTATCAATTAATTATTTAGCTTTTTCAGCGGCTTCTTTTGGTTTAATAACGAGTTTATCATAGATAGCTAATGCTAAAATTGTAACCACACCAATACCAACAATTACAATCCAAATCTTATTTGGGCTATAGTTATTCCAAAGTAGTGCTGTCATGTCACTTTGTGATATTCCTAATTTTTGAGCAGCTAAATCGTAATATTGATTTTTACTAAATTCAGCAGAAACGGCTGGCATTTCAATACCTCTTGTAGCCATTTCAGTTTGTAATAAACTTAATTTATCTGACCATGACTGGTACAAGTTACCAGATACAAAAGCAGTGAAAAAATTTCCCGCAGCCACTGGTAAAAAATAGGTTCCTTGGTACAGAGCTTCTTTCCCTTTTGGACTTATAATTGCTATAAATGATGAAAAAGTAGGGTTAGTGGCCATTTCGCCAATGGCAAAAACAACAGTTCCAATAACGGTAAACCATACATTTTGTGTGTAAAATGTTAAACCAATTCCTATAGTAGCAATTATAAAACCTCTAACCATCGCTGTTACATGTCTCATTTTTAACACAAAAAAGGAAACAAAAATTTGTAAAAATACAATCATTAAGGCATCAATTTGAGTAAACCATTCAGGTTTAATTTGCCCTCCATCACTCATCACATTTCCTAACCAAGGCCAAAATTCTGTAATTGTTGTACTTAAAATAGAAGAGTCTACCCAGTCTTCAATAAAATTCGGAAGTGTATTAAATAATTGGTTAAACATAGTCCAAAAACCAACCATAATAATTAAAAGAACAGAAAGACGAACGTCTTTTACAGCCTCAATAATTTTCTTAATAGAATTTGAAACAGCTTCTCCAAAATTTTCATTAGAGGATTCTTCTCGATAAGGTTCTTTAAAGAAAAATAAAACAATAATTAAATTAATACCAATTACAATAGCAGCTTGTATAAAAATTAGTTTCCATCCATAAGTAGATCTCAATCCTGATGACATTGCCGGTCCTATAAAACCACCAATATTTACCATCATATAAAAAATACCAAATCCTAAAGTTGAGTTTGAGTTATCTGTAGATTTTGTAACAATTGCAGAAGCTACAGGTTTAAATAAAGCTGCGCCAAGTGCTACGAAAAGAAATACAAAAAATACGCTCCAGTAAGAAGTAACTTCACCCATTAAGTAATAGCCAACTATAAGCATGATATAGGCAATTATTAATGATAATTTGTACCCGATTTTATCGGCAATTACTCCTGTAAATAAAGGGAGTAAGTATAAAATTGCGGGAATAAAGCCCATTAATTGTCCTTTTTCTGTATGAGAAAAACCAAGTCCGCCTGTATCAGTAGAGCCAACTAGGTATATTGCTAATAAAGTAAAAATTCCATACCAGGCCCAACGTTCAAATAATTCCATAGCACTCGCTATCCAAAATGTTTTTTTAAACGATCCCAATGTTCCAAAAAAAGATCTTTTTTCTGCACTCATAGTTTTAAGTTAAAAATAGTTGATAAAAATAAAAAGCTCAAGGAATTAATTCCTTGAGCTTTTTAATATGATAATTAATTTGTAAACATATTTTAGTGAATTCCTTTCATAAACTTATTAAGAATTGGAGAAAGTGCTAATAAGGCAACACCTGATCCGGCCATTAACCAAGTTATAAATGGATACAAATCAAATTGATATTGATGCAAAATAGCTTCTAATGTAGCAGCTAAATAATTACCTAAAGCAAAACTAGCCATCCATACACCCATCATAATTGAGGTAATTTTACCGGGAGATAATTTTGTGACCATAGATAACCCAATTGGCGATAACATAAGTTCACCAATAGTTAATAAAGTATAAACAACAACTAACCACATTGGACTAACTAAGTTACCACCTTCTGCATTGTTATTAGCAATTGTCATAATATAAAAAGCAAGAGCACCAATAAACATCGCTAATGCAAACTTAATAGGTGTACGTGGGTTTGCTTTTACTTTTGCTAATTTTATCCATAAAATAGAGAAAATAGGTGCTAGTGTAACAATAGCTATAGGATTTATATTTTGAAACCATGTTGTTGGAATTTCAAACCCTCCAACCATTCGGTTTGTATTTTCTTGTGCAAATAAATTAAATGTACCACCTGCTTGCTCAAAACCTGCCCAAAACACAATATTAAATATTGCTAAAACAATAATAACTATAACACGTGTCCATTCTGTTGTTCCAGTAGTTCCTTTGAAAATAGATAAACCTAAGAAAGACGCTCCTCCAATACCAACAACCCAAATAACAATAGTATGTATAAGATCGGAAGTTACTCCCCAAAATAACATTACTGCTAAAACTACAAGGAAATTAGCAATAGAATATATAACAATATCTTTCCAATCTTTCACAATTAAATTGGTTCTTCCTTCTTCAGCAGCTCCAGGAGGTAATCCTAAATTATCTAATGTATTTCTTCGTGCATAAAACCAAATCACCCCAATTAACATACCAATACCGGCAGCTAAATAACCATAAGGCCATCCTACTTTTTCGCCTAAAGTACCAGCGATAAAAGGAGATAAAAAGGCTCCAATATTAATACCCATATAAAAAATAGTGAATCCACCATCTTTTCTTGGATCATCATTATCATATAAATCACCAACTATGGTAGAAATATTTGGTTTGAAAAAACCATTACCTAAAATTAAAACTCCCAAACCTAGATAAAAAATAAATAGCCTAGAATCAAGATCATTATATAAAGAAGTTACCGCACTAGCAGCCAATAAAAATTGCCCAATTGCCATTGTAATACCACCAATAAAAATTGATTTTCGTTGTCCAATTATTTTATCAGCAAACCACCCTCCAATAATAGGTGTTAAGTATACTAAACCCGTAAATAATCCATAAATTGCTAAAGACTCAGCACGGTCCATTCCAAAACCTCCAGTTGCAAGTTCAGCAGTTAAAAAGATTGTTAGTAAAGCACGCATTCCATAGTAACTAAAACGTTCCCACATTTCAGTGTAGAATAGAGAATATAGACCCTTTGGATGTCCTTCTTTTATTACTTTATCAGCCATAGTATTTAGTTGTTTTTATTATTAATAGTTAAATTAAATTTATTGTTTTAAAAGTTCAATAGTTGATGTTTGTTCACCTAAATTTTCTTTGATAAAACTAGTCATTTTATTGTAAAGGTGCAATCTAGTGTTTTTACCTCTATAAATTCCGTGAGTTCTATCAGGGTATACTGCGTGATCAAAAGGTTTGTTTGCTTCTATCAAGGCATTTGAAAAGCGCATGGTATTTTGTACGTGCACATTGTCATCACCACTTCCGTGAACTAACAAATATTTTCCTTTTAATAAGTCAGCGTAATTTAAAGGTGAGTTTTCATCATAACCGCTTGGATTTTCTTGAGGTGTTTGCATATACCGCTCTGTATAAATAGAGTCATAAAAACGCCAGCTTGTAACTGGAGCAACCGCAATAGCCATTTTAAAAACATCATTCCCTTTTAATAAGCAGTTACTAGACATAAAACCACCATAGCTCCAACCCCAAATTCCAATTTCATTTTGGTTGATATATGATCTTTTTCCTAACTCTTTTGCCGATTCAATTTGATCAATAACTTCATATTTCCCTAATTCTTTATAGGTTACTTTTTTAAATTCTGCACCTTTTAAACCTGTACCTCTTCCATCAACACAAACAATAATATAACCTTCATTTGCTAAATGCTGATACCAATAATCATTTGATCCATTCCAACTATTACTAACAGACTGCGAACCTGGTCCTGAATATTGAGTCATAAATAATGGATATTCTTTATTTGCATCAAAATTTGTAGGTTTTAGCATCCAAGCGTTAAAATCACCTGTAGTTGTTTTTAATGTGAAAAATTCTTTTTTAGCAAGTTTGTATCCTTCTAACTGTTTTGAAAGTTTATTGTTATTTAGTACTTCTTTTAATAATTTTCCATTTCCATTATGAAGCGTGTAAATGGGTGGCGTGTTTGCGTCAGAAAAAGTATTGATAAAATAGGCGAAGTTTTTACTAAATGATGCACTATTTGTTCCACTAGCATTTGTTAAACGCTTTTTATTTTTTCCGTTTAGTTTAATCGAATAAATTGTTCTATTTATTGAGCCGTCTTCAACAGACTGATAATAAATAGTTTTTGTTTTTTCGTTAACTCCATAAAATTTAGTGACTTCCCAATTTCCTTTTGTAATTTGATTTTTTAAATTTCCCTGTTCATCATAATAATAAATATGATTAAAACCATCATTTTCACTTGTCCAAATAAAACTGTTATCTTCTAAAAAAGTTAAGTTGTCTTGAATATCGACATACGCTTTATCAGTCTCATTCAAAACTATTTTGGCTGAAGCATCTGTTGCATTTACAAAATACAAGTTTAAATTGTTTTGATGACGATTTAATGTGGTAGCACATAAAATATTAGCATCATTAGTCCATTTTATTCTAGGTATATATTCGTAATCACCTAAATTTATTTTTGAAGTTGATTTTTTATCTACATTGAATAGATGAAGTGTTACTACAGCATTTTTTTCCCCTGCTTTTGGATATTTAAAAACCTGTTGTGTTGGATATAATTCTTTTCCAGTAATATCCATTGAATAGGTAGGAACTTCAGATTCGTCAAAACGTAAAAAAGCGATAGTTGAGCTGTCATTACTCCATTCAAAAGCTTTCACAAAACCAAATTCTTCCTCATAAACCCAATCGCAAATACCATTGATAATATTATTCTTTAAGCCATCATTGGTTATTTGAATCACTTCATTTGTTTCTAAATTTTTAATAAACAAATTATTGTCTTTCGCGTATGCAACCTTCTTACTATCTGGCGAAAAAGTTGGTTCTTGTATTTTGTCTTCATCAATTAGCTTTAGTGATTTTGAAGCAATATCATATACATAGAAAATTCCTAAACTAGATCTTCTATAAATTGGTTCTGTATCTACGCCTAAAATTAATTTAGTCTCATTATTATTAAATGAATAACTCTCAAAATATTTTAAATCTTCTAAATCTTTACTGTCAACAATGGTTTCAACTTTTTCTAAAGTTGCATAACTAAATTTATCTACTGTAGTACTTCCAGTTTCTCTATTAAAGTTTTGTAAGGTATAGAAGTCACCATTCATAGAATTCAGAGAGTTCATGCGCTCTGTTCTAAATGTTCCATTCCAAATTTCTTCTAATGCAATTGTTTTTTTTTGTGCGCTGGCTAAAGATGTAATAGCTATAAAAAAAATGAGTATTTTCTTCATTATTTGAGATTTCTTAAAATGAGTGTCAAGTTTAAGGAAAATTTCGCAATTGAAAGATGAAATATGTCATAAAATTAACAATACGCTAATATGTAGAATTTAAATATTATTAATTTATCTTTGTGACTTGACTAAATTTTACCTAAAAAATGCCAAAAACAATAAGCGGATTTTCAAAATTTAATAAGTTAGAAAAGATAAACTGGTTAGTATCATCTTTTTTTTATAATGATGAAAATGTGAAAGATATTTTAAAGCAATATTGGAATAAAAATGAAGTACTGCAAGATTTACATGACGATTTTATAGAAAATACAATTTCCAATTTTTATTTGCCCTTTGCTGTCGCTCCAAATTTTGTAATAAATGGCAAGGAGTATACAATACCTATGACTATTGAAGAAAGCTCAGTTGTTGCTGCAGCATCACTGGTAGCTAAATTTTGGAGTACCAGAGGAGGTTTTAAAGCAGAAGTAATTTCAACTACAAAAATTGGTCAAATACATTTTATGTATGAAGGCGATGAAGTTGAACTTAAAAATTATTTTGCCTCAAAAAAAGAAGATTTGTTTCGCGTTACAACTGCTATAACAAAAAATATGCGGAAGCGAGGAGGTGGAATTTTAAATATTGAATTGCGCAATAAAACAGCTGAATTAGATAATTACTATCAACTGCACGTAACTTTTGATACTGTTGATAGTATGGGTGCTAATTTTATAAATTCTTGTTTAGAAGCTATAGCGGGTGAGTTTAAAAAAGAAGATATACAAATAGTCATGTGTATATTGTCTAATTATGTTCCAGAATGTTTAGTGCACGCCGAAGTAAGCTGCAATGTAAATGATTTATACGCAGAAAATTCTGAAATATTAGCGCAAAAATTTATTCAAGCAATTCAAATTGCGAATGCTGAGCCTCATAGAGCTGTAACTCATAACAAAGGGATTATGAATGGAATTGATGCGGTGGTAATTGCAACCGGAAATGATTTTAGAGCTATTGAAGCAGGTGCTCACGCCTATGCATCAAGAAGTGGAAAATATAAAAGTTTGACAAATGCAACCATAGAAAATGGAATTTTTAAATTTTGGATTGAAATTCCATTGGCATTAGGAACCGTTGGAGGCTTAACATCGTTACATCCACTATCAAAATTGTCATTAAAATTGTTAGGAAACCCTTCAGCAAAAGAACTTATGGAAATTATAGCAGTAGCAGGATTAGCTCAAAATTTTGCAGCGCTAAGAGCATTAACTACTACTGGAATTCAAAAAGGACATATGAAAATGCACCTAACAAATATAATTAAGCAATTAGGTGCAAGTGAAGAAGAAAAGTCGTTTTTAATTAATTATTTTGAAAATAAAACAGTTACACATAATGCAGTTGTTGAAGCATATAATAAGTTAGTTCAGGATAAATAATGAAAGAATTTTACAGCAACGGGAAACTATTATTAACGGGTGAATATTTTGTATTAGATGGAGCAAAATCTTTGGCTGTACCAACTAGTTGTGGTCAAGATTTGGTGATTGAACCAATAAATGAATCCCAATTAATTTGGAATAGCTTTACAAATGAAGGTGAATGTTGGTTAGAAGCAATTTTTGATTTGCCTAAACTACGTTTAGTAAGTGCAACTTTTGATTCTGAAAAAGATGGCGGATCAGATAAGCTAGCTGAAAATTTAAGAGAAATTCTAATACAAGCTCAAGGTTTGAATCCTTCTTTTTTGAGTTCAGAAAAAGGGTTTAGGATAAATACAAATTTAACTTTTCCAAAAAATTGGGGTTTAGGAACTTCCTCAACTTTAATTAATAATATAGCAAATTGGGCAGAAATAAATCCGTATCAATTATTAGAAAACACATTTGGAGGAAGCGGTTACGATATTGCTTGCGCTCAAAATAATACCGCTATTTTATATACTAAAAGTAGCATTGAGCCAATTATTGAGCAAGTTGATTTTAATCCGGGTTTTAAAAATCAATTGTATTTTATTTATTTAAACAAAAAGCAGAATAGTAGAGAGGGAATTAGTAGATTTAATAAGTTAAAAGGGAATTTAACATCAGAAATAGCTCAAATTTCGAATTTAACAGATGCATTTTTAGATTGTGACAATTTGAAAAATTTTGAAAGACTACTAAAAGAACATGAACAAATAGTTTCAAAAACCATTAAACTACAACCTGTTCAAGAATTGCATTTTTTAGATTATTTTGGACAAACAAAGAGTTTAGGTGCTTGGGGCGGTGATTTTATTTTAGCGACTGGTAATGACGATACCATCAATTATTTTAACAAAAAAGGATTTGAAACAGTAATTCCTTATCAAGATTTAATTTTATAATGAAGAAAAAGTTTGTAATAATTGGAGGTGGCGCAGCAGGTTTTTTTGCAGCAATAAATGCAGCAGAAATGAATCCAGAATTAGAAGTTATAATTTTAGAAGGAAGCAATAACGTTCTTCAAAAAGTAAAAGTTAGTGGAGGTGGGCGTTGTAATGTAACTCATGCCTGTTTTACACCAAATGAACTGGTTGAATTTTATCCAAGAGGAAAAAAAGAATTACTTGGGCCTTTTCATCAATTTATGACTGGCGATACCATGGAATGGTTTGAGAATAGAGGTGTTTCTTTGAAAATTGAAGATGATAATAGAGTTTTTCCTGAATCAAATTCTTCTCAAACTATTGTAGATTGCTTTTTAGATAGTGCAAAAAATGCAGGAGTAAAAGTACAAACAAGTACTCGTGTTGAGTCTATTGCGAAAAGTGAAGAAAACTTTGTTGTAAAGACAAGTTCAGAAGAATTTATAGCCGATTATTTGTTGGTGGCTTCGGGAAGTAATTCCAAAGTATGGAATATGATTGAAGGCTTGGGCCATTCAGTTATTGAACCTGTACCTTCGTTATTTACTTTTAATATTTTTGATAATAGAATTAAAGAGATACCTGGTATTTCAGTACCAAAAGCTACGGTAAAAGTGCTAAACTCTAAATTAGAAGCACAAGGGCCGTTGTTGATAACACATTGGGGATTGAGTGGGCCTTCAATTCTTAAATTGTCTGCTTGGGGAGCTTTAGAGTTGTATCAAAAAGGGTACAGTTTTGAAATTGAAGTAAATTGGTTGTCTACAAATCCCGAGACTGTATTGAATATTTTAAAATCTATAAAAAAAGAGCAATCAAAGAAACAGGTCATTGTTCGTTCAGTTTTTGCTGAAATGCCAAAGCGACTTTGGGAGCAGTTTGTAATTGCGGCTCAAATATCATCTAATGCTCAATGGGCACAGCTCAGTAATAAAGATTTAGAAAATTTAACAACTCAGTTATCAAAAAATAAGTTTAAAGTTTCAGGAAAAAGTACATTTAAAGAAGAGTTCGTAACAGCTGGAGGTGTTAATTTAAAGGAAATTAATTTTAAACGCTACGAAAGTAAACTTTATAAAAATTTATTTTTTGCGGGCGAAGTTTTAAATATTGATGCTATTACTGGTGGATTTAATTTTCAGAACGCTTGGACCGGAGGATGGGTTGTGGCTAATTCTATAGAAAATTAAGCCAGTTGCCCTCGATGAGGTTTTAATGCATCTCTGTAAGTTTTCATATCAATTTCATCAACTATGATAAATGCAATTGTATGCATTTCAGATAAAACAGTGAAATTAATTTCATAAAAATGAAGTTTTTCAATAGTTGCAAATTCCTTTAAATGAATGCAATGATGTTCGGCTGTTTTTTGTGAAACGGGACCTTTAAAATCCCATATAAGTTTTAGTTTTCTATTCAATTTTTAGGTATTAATTGTGACTAATATAAATAAGTAAATCACCTTTTTCAACAAAAATTTCAACTTCATTTTTAGAGGCTTTATTTCTAGTTCCAATGCGTTCTCCAAAGGTAAGTGTTTCATTTTTAAGAGGGTATAGCAATCCTTCTGTGACAATTCCGCTAGCCGTTGGAAGTGGAATTAATGAGACGTTTTTCCCAATTATATTCGTTAAATAGATGCTTTCTTCTATAAAAAAGTATTTACCAAAGTCATCAAAAAAAGTAATGTTTAAGCCAATCTTCCATTGCAATGCGGTACTAATATTTCCTAAAAAATGGTCATGTTCTTTTCCGCTGCCACCATACACATCAATAGTATAAAATCCGCGATATTTTAAAATTTGTAATGCTTTTTCAAAATCAGTAAAGTCTTGATTGGGAGTGTTTATAACTTCAACAGAAGTTGGGATTCTATTTATAGAATCAAAATCTCCTGTTACTAGATCTGGAATGATATTATTCGCTTCAAAATAGTTATATGCACCATCAATAGCACAAACAATATCGTATTGTGATAAATCTGGTAAACTTGTAGGTTTTGAACCATTCAGTAAAATAAATGCCTTTTTCGTTTTCATAGATCACAAAAATAGCAAAAAAGAACATTATTTAATTAAATTAGAAAAAATAGAGTGTTTTTAGTTTTTAGCTTTGAAAGTTTCTATTCGTTCTTTGTGATAATCACTACCACTTATTTCAAAAGCTTTGTTTGCATATTTTAAAGCTTTATCATATTCTTCTAGAGATTCATAATAATCTGCCATTGACTCATAAGAATTTGGGCTGTTCGGGTAGTATTTTACACCTTTTTCAAAAAATAGTTTAGCCTTTTTGTTATCACCCATTTGCATGTTCATATAACCATAACCTATAAATAGTTCTTCAATCATTGGGGGAAATGCATAGCCAAAATTTTCAGTATATATTTTCTCTTGTTCATTTAGAAGTTTTTCCAATTCTTCGACTGATGTTTCAGGATTGTTATATTTTGGAGGGTTTTTAAATTGGAACCAATTAAAAAGAAAAACCATTCCATCCATCATAGAAGGCAAAGGAACCGTTCCGTGTAAATCTTCAGGATACACTTTCCAAGAAAAATTCAATCCATTTTGTTTTTGAGCTGCTGCAAAATTTGAAAATTCAATAATTGAGCGACCAAACAGACTAAATTCTGAGGTGTCTTCCATTATATTATCAATAGTCACTTTTTCATTCCACATATGTAACTGTTCTGCAGCTAATGAAACAAAAAGCGATTTTCCTTTAAAACTTTCTGTTGATAATTTAGTTTTAGCTTGCTTTAATAATTTTTGATTATCCCAATCTAAACTAGGATCAATTGCGATATAATTATTAAATAAATGAGCATGATTGATCAATATATTAACTGTAAATAATCCACCATAGGAATGGCCAATTAGTGTTCTGTAGGGAGTTGTATGAAATTTGGAGTCAACATATGGAATTAGTTCTTTTTCAATAAACTGCGTAAATTTATCAGCACCTCCAGTAGCTTTATTCATTTCAGCGCCACGCCTCATTTTAATTTGTGAAGTGGTTAAATCTCTCATTCTATTTTTGCTGTTTGAAACTCCTATAAGAATCATATCTGGTAAATAATGTCCTAGATAATTGTTATAGACGGTTTCCAAATTATTTCTCAAGGAAAAACCATCTAGTAAATAAACAACAGGATACATTTCGTTACTTTCTGGATTGTAATTTTCGGGTAATTGTACCCAAATATTTTTTGATTCATTTAAAGTTTCAGAATAAATACTATCAGTAATACTTAGTTTGATTTCGTTGTTTTGAGAACTAATAATTTGGAAACTTGTAATAAATAGAAATACTATTGAGTTATAAAGAAAGTAGTTTTTCATTTTAATGTTTTTAAAGTTAGTAAGAACGAATTGTTTTTGAGTCGTAAATTTATAGTTGGAATAGACATAAATACTTATAACAAAAAGCCTTTTTAGTGTGCAAAATAACTAAAAAGGCTGATAAGTTTATGATTTTACTTATTTAATATATTCAAAATAATGATTCCTATTCTAGCAATTAAGAAAGCAACCATTCCAAATAATGGAGAAAGTATAGAAACTTTAATTCCACCTGCTAACATGGCAGGAGAAATATCGCCAGCTACACTAATAGCATCAAAAGCTTCAATAAACCCAATCATTTGTCCTAAAAAGCCCCAAACTAAAACAAATAAACTAATTGAACTAACCAAAGTAACAGTTTTATTTCTTGTTGTTGGTTTTATAAAACCTCTTATTAGTAATGCAATAATTACAATTAAAATAAAAAGTGTTGTGTACATAAAAAGTGGTCCGCCCTCATTTAATCTATCAATAAAAGGGTTTCCAGAAAGTGAAATAAAGTTTTGTAAAACTAATAACATAATAATATTTTTAAAATTAATAATTCAAATGTATTTATTTATCTAAACAGAAATATATAATTGCGATTAACAACAATATAGTCACCGTATTTGACAGATTTAAACTGTATTTTGCAAAAAGAAGCTAAAAACTTGTAAAAAACCGTACCTTTTTCTGTATCTATCGCTAAATTAAATTATCTTTTTAATTTATTTGCAATTTGCACGTTATGATTTCTAAAGATACTTTACTTAAGTATATAATTACCATAATTAGCCATTCAATATTTTGGATTGCTATTTATTATTTTTATGCATATTTTTTAGGATATGGAAGCTCAAATGTCGCATATGTGAATTTATTTTCGGGCTTTCTAATGCCCGTTACCATATTAATTAGTTATTTTTTAATTTATTATTTAATTCCAAATTACTTACTTACGAAAAAGTATAAATATTTTATTTTATATAGTGTTTATGCTTTTATACTTTCAGTATATGTGATTATTTTATCCATTTTATATGGATTGATTTATTCTGAAGCTTATAAAGAGGTTGGTACAGCTCCACTTACTAAAACATTACCGTTTATAATATTAGGTGTTTATTTTGTGGTGTTAATTGTAGTTTCTTTAAGTTTAATTGTGCATAACTATAATTCTATTGTTAAAAATGAAAATTTAAATAATAAAATTTTAAATGCGCAACTAGAGCTCAAAGAACAAGAGTTAAAGTTTTTAAAAATGCAGATTCATCCTCATTTTTTGTTTAATTCGTTAAATACTATTTATGGTTTTGCTTTAAAGAAAGGCGATGAAGCACCAGAAATGATTTTAAAATTATCTAATTTATTAGATTATATTTTATATCAAGTCGAAAAACCAAGTGTTTTGCTTCAAGATGAAGTTAATCATTTATTAGATTATGTATCTCTTGAGAAAATGCGTTTTCATGATACGCTGGAAGTAAAAATTGAGAGAGAAATTGAAAATGAAAACTCACAGATTACTCCTATGATATTAATTCCATTTGTTGAAAATGCGTTTAAACATGGTGCAATTGTTAAAGGAAAATTAAGAGTAACTATGTTGCTTAAAACGAAGGGTGATAAATTATTTTTTGAAATTATGAATACGTCAATAAAAGATACTAATTTTGAAAAAGGAATTGGTCTTGAAAATATTAAAAAAAGATTAGAAATGCTCTACCCAAATGCACACAATATTGAAATTGAGCAACGTGAAAATAGCTTTACAGTTAAGTTGACAATTCGTAATTTAAACATATTGAATAATGAACAAAATCTGTAACTGCATTATTGTTGATGATGAGCCAATGGCGCGGGAAATTTTGGAAAGCCATTTACAAAAAGTTGATGCAGTTCATGTGGTGGCATCTTGTAAAAATGCTGTTGAAGCGTTTAATCAAATTAATTTAAATAAAATAGATTTAATTTTTTTAGATATTAATATGCCTGAAATTTCAGGGCTTTCTTTTGCAAAATCAATCAATAAAAATATCAAGGTAATTTTCACAACCGCTTATAGAGAGTATGCCATTGACGGATTTAATTTGCAAGTAGTAGATTATTTGTTGAAGCCAATTTCGTTTGAACGATTGTTGCAAGCCGTAAATAAATATTTAGGTGAAAATAATGTAGTTGAAGTTAGTAATACGCCAGAAATTACACCCGAAAAAAATGACTTTATTTTTGTACGAGCCGACCGGAAAATGGTTAAAATAGATTTTTCAGAAATAAATTACGTGGAAAGTTTAAGTGATTATGTAAAAATTAATTTGATTGACAAAGTAATTGTTACTAGAGAAACTATTTCTAACATTGAAGCTAAATTACCAAAGAATATTTTTATGAGGGTTCATAGATCTTA
This sequence comes from Lutibacter sp., assembly GCF_013041805.1. Taxonomy (GTDB): domain Bacteria; phylum Bacteroidota; class Bacteroidia; order Flavobacteriales; family Flavobacteriaceae; genus Lutibacter. The sequence continues at coordinate 10,999 of NZ_JABDRI010000035.1, read as the reverse complement.
TATTATTGCTATTACTAAAATTGATTCGTTTACCAATGAATTTATTGAGGTGGGCTCAAAGGCAATTCCAATTAGTAGAAGTTATAAAAAAGATGTACTGTTAAGGTTAGAAAATGTTTAGTGAAAACTAGTATATTTACAAAAATTTTTGTTTTGACTGAATCCGATTTCATTTTATCAAATTTCGATAGTACAAAAGCTTCAAATGGAAGTGTAACTTGGAAAACTCCTAGTAATATTGCATTAGTAAAATATTGGGGGAAACAAGAACCTCAAATACCTGAAAATACTTCGATTAGCTTTACATTAGACGCTTGTTTTACGATAACTACATTAGAATATGTAAAAAAGGAAAACAATACAAATAATTTTAGTTTTGATATTTATTTTGAAGGAGAAAAAAAGGAAGATTTTAAACCAAAAATTCAAAAATTCTTTGAAAGAATAGAACAATATATTCCGTTTATAAAAGAGTTTGATTTTGTAATTAAATCTAGAAATTCTTTTCCGCATAGCAGTGGAATTGCATCTTCAGCAAGTGGAATGAGTGCTTTGGCTTTGTGTATTATGAGTTTGGAGAAAGAATTAAACCCAACAATTTCTGAAGAATATTTCAATAAAAAAACATCATTTTTAGCGCGTTTAGGATCTGGAAGTGCTTGCAGAAGTATAGAAGGAGAATTAATTGTTTGGGGAAAACATGATAACATTGAAGGGAGTTCTAATTTATATGGAGTAAAGTTTCCTCATAAAGTTCATTCTAACTTTAAAAACTATCATGATACTATATTATTGGTTGATGAAGGTGAAAAGCAAGTTTCAAGTACGGTTGGTCATCAGTTAATGTACAACCACCCGTTTGCGAAACAACGATTTGAACAAGCAAATGAAAATATTTCAAAAATTTCAAAAGTGCTTCAAAATGGTAATTTAAAAGAGTTTGTTGCAGTTGTTGAGAGTGAAGCTTTGAGTTTACATGCAATGATGATGACAAGTAACCCTTATTTTATCTTAATGAAACCCAATACATTGAAGATTATTAATAAAATTTGGGAATTTAGGGCAAAGACCAATTCTAATATTTGCTTTACGTTAGATGCTGGAGCAAATGTTCATATATTATTTCCTGAGCAAGAAAAAGAAATTGTTAACAATTTTATAACTAAAGAGTTACTTAAGTATTGTCAAGAAAATCATTATATTTGCGATAGAATTGGAAATGGGGCCAAATGGTTATCCAATAATTAAACATATGAAAGGACCACTTTTTTACGCCAAAATATTATTGTTTGGAGAATATGGAATTATAAAAGATTCCAAAGGCCTTGCAATTCCTTATAATAGTTATCAAGGAGCTTTGAAAAAATCAGATGAAATTTCTGACCTTGAAAAAAAATCTAATGAAAATTTAGAAAAATTTTACGAGTATCTTTTAACTCTTGAAAGTAATAAGTTAGTTAGTTTTAGACTTACTGAATTTAGGGCAGATTTAGACGAAGGCATGTATTTTGATTCAAGTATACCACAAGGTTACGGTGTTGGAAGTTCTGGTGCGTTAGTAGCATCAATTTATGATAAGTATGCCAATGATAAAATTACAGTTCTTGAAAATTTAACAAGAGATAAACTTTTAAAGCTGAAAGGAATCTTTTCACTTATGGAATCTTTTTTTCACGGAAAAAGTTCAGGATTAGATCCTTTAAACTCTTATTTAAGTATCCCTATTTTAATCAATTCAAAAGACAATTTAGAAGCAACCGGAATTCCATCTCAAAAAGAAGGGAAAGGAGCTGTTTTCTTATTAGACTCTGAAATAATTGGTGAAACTGAGCCAATGGTGAACATTTTTATGAATAAAATGAAGAATGAGGGCTTTAGAAAAATGCTGAACGAAGATTTTGTTAAGCATACGGATGCTTGTATTGATGATTTTTTACATGGAAACATAAAATCCTTATTTGGAAATGTAAAAGAATTATCGAAAGTAGTGTTTGATAATTTTAAACCAATGATTCCACAACCTTTTCATAAAATTTGGCAAAAAGGAATAGATTCTAACGACTACTATTTGAAATTATGTGGTTCAGGAGGTGGAGGATATATTTTAGGTTTCACCGAAGACTTTGCAAAAACGAAAAGAATTTTAAAAGATTATAAGTTAGAATTAGTTTATAGATTTTAATTTACCCGTAAACTTGTATCATACGGTTTACATTTAATTATTTTTCTTACGAATGGATTTATTAGAAATTTCCAAAAAAAATACTAAAAAAAATATTCCATTATATATTAAATTGTTGAGCCTGTTCTCAGTGATTAGAGGATATAATATTGTATTAATCGTCATAGCTCAATATTTAGCTTCTATTTTTATCTTTTCCCCTGAGAAATCTTTAAAATACGTACTGCTCGACATACAATTGTATTTCATAGTACTATCAACTATTTGTGTTATTGCAGCTGGATATATTATCAATAATTTTTATGATTCAGAAACCGATAAAATTAATAAGCCTATAAAATCTAAAATCGATTCTATTGTAAGTCAAAGAATTAAACTTCAATTTTATTTTTTATTAAATTTTATTGGGGTGGCTATTGCCTTACTAGTTTCTTGGAGAGCCTCCTTATTTTTTGCAGTATATATATTTTTAATTTGGTTTTATTCTCATAAGTTAAAAAAGTATCCTTTAGCGGGTTTATTCTCAGCAGCAATTTTAGCAATTTTACCATTTTTTGCAGTTTTTGTATATTTTAAAAACTTCTCGGAAATAATTTTTACACACGCGGCATTTTTATTTTTTATACTCTTAATTAGAGAATTAATTAAAGATTTGGAAAGAATTAAAGGTGATTTTATTCAAAACTATCAAACAATAGCTGTAAAGTATGGAGAACATTTCACGAAAATATTAATTTCATTTTTAACAATTTTAACATTAAACCCAATTTATTTTTTGCTTAAATACCCCGAAATAGGAGGGATGAAATACTTCTTTTATGTAAGTATTTTCGTACTTATAAGTTTTGTAATTGCTTTGTGGAAAAGTAAAAGCCAGCGCAATTATGTAAGGCTACATTTAATATTGAAGCTATTAATTATTGCAGGAGTATTTAGTTTAGCTTTAATTGATTATAATGTAATTATAAATAAAATATTGATGAAATAAAGTAATTGTTAGGTAATTTATCATTAGAATAAATTACTTTTGCAAAAAATACAAAGAATGAATTCAAATAAAAACTCGTCGAGAGGACGACACCAGAGTAAAAAAAATACACAAAATACTTCAAAACCAGGTTTAGATAGCAAAAAGAAATTTGCGAAAAACTACAGACCTAAACCAATTTTAAAAAGAAGTAAATCTACTTCTACTAGTGAAGCTTCTGGAGCAAAACAAACTAAAACAACAGAAGGTAATGAAGGTATTCGTTTAAATAAATACATTTCTAATTCTGGTATTTGTTCTCGTAGAGAGGCTGATGTTTATATTAAAGCAGGAAGTGCTTCAGTAAATGGTAAATTAATTACTGAAATGGGCTACAAAGTAATGCCAACAGATGTTGTTAAATTTGATGGCTCTACAATTAGTCCTGAGAAGAAAAGATATGTATTACTAAATAAGCCAAAGAATTTTATCACAACAATGGATGATGATAGAGGACGTAAGACAGTTATGGAATTAATTGCAACTGCCTCAAAAGAACGAATTTATCCTGTTGGTAGATTAGATAGGAACACTACTGGTCTATTGTTATTTACAAATGATGGTGAATTGGCAAAAAAGTTAACACATCCGAAGCACAATATCCAGAAATTATACCATGCTTCTTTAGATAAGAAATTAGCAATGAGAGATTTGCAAAAAATTGCAGAAGGTTTTATCTTAGATGAAAAAAGAGTGTTGGTTGATGAAATTTCATATATACAAAATCAACCAAAAAGTGAGGTTGGCGTTAAAATTCATTCTGGTAGAAATAGAATTGTAAGACGAATATTCGAGCATTTTGATTATAGTGTTGTAAAACTAGATCGTGTAATTTTTGCGGGCTTGACAAAAAAAGATTTACCGCGAGGACATTGGAGGCATTTAACAGAGTTAGAGGTTAGTAATTTAATGATGCTATAAGTTCTTTTAATTATAAAATACTTTAGAAAAACCAAGATATATCTTGGTTTTTCTTTTTTATAATTTTGATAGAAATAAAAAATATTTGTTCTTGTTAATTTTATTTGATGATAGAATTATTTTTTTATATTTGAGTTCATATAAAATTTGAATGAACTAAAATTTTAATTCATAATTAATAGAATTGTTTTGAAGAGAATAATTGTCGATTACAAAAAATTAACAACAGAAATACTTAATCTATTAGTAGAAAAATTCCCTGATGGTTATGGAATTAGAGATATTGTAAAATTTACAAATCATAAAGGGAAATATGTTGAAGCCGTTGAAGTATCTACCGATGATACCATGTATTTAGTTAAAATTAGTGATGAATTAGTAGATAGTATGGAAAATCACGATGATGATGATGACGATGATCTTATCAATTCTGAAATTCCTGAAGAAGTTGATTTGAAAGATATTGATGATGTTGACTTAGATGATGATGACAAATAAGATAATAATTTAATTTCAAGTTATTTCATAAGGTTAGATTACATATCTTAATCTAAATGTAATAAATCGAGGCTGAATAAATGTTTCAGAGGATTCAACAAACAGATTATTTGCATTATTATTTAGACGAGAATCTATATTTAATAAATTTGTAGCTCTAATTTCATATTCCCATTTAGCATCTCTATCTTTTCTATATGACAATGATGCATTCCAAGTTTCAAATGAATCACTATCTCCATTTTCTATTCTTTGATTATTATACGTATAATCTGTTCTAAAAGTGACTGAATTCCAGATATATGCGTCAAAATCTATAGAAGGAGCATTGGTATAAAATATGGTTTTATTAGTTCCTTGATTATTTGTAGATATGCTGTATCTATAATTAACACTAACATTTGGAGCTATTTTAAAATTAGTACGTAATCCTGGAGTATAGCTTTGTGTAAATCGTTCATTAACAGATTGTCTGTTCTGTATAAACTGATTTAATTTACTGTAGTTGAAATTAGCATTAAGAGTAGCACGTACTTTTCCAAAAGTTCGTTGAACTCTTCCAAAGGCTGAAAAATTTTCATCTGCAAAGCTAGAATTAAAAAAGGTACTAGTTGTAATTACGTTTTCAAAATTTGTTAACCCTCTAATTTGGTCAATGTTTTTAGCATAGGCTAAACGAGCAAATACATTGGTGTAATTAAATAAATTAAAGCTTGAATATAATAAATTTAGATTGTGTGACAAGGCATTTTGAAGTTCAGGTTCTCCAAATTGAATACTGTTAAAGTTATTTAAAACTAATCCTTGTGCAAGTCTAGTGACATCTGTAAACTGATTTTGCATGTTATATCTAAACGTCAAACTTTCACTTTTCTTAAGTTGAATTCTGGCTTCAAAATCAGGTAAAATTCTAACAAAATTATCGTTATATTCTTCTCCAAATTGACTGTTTTTATTTCCGTATTCATGAAGAGAAAAACCTGGAGTTATAGTAAATTTCCCTGTTTTTACTCGATAATGAACACCTAAATATAAATCGCTAAAGTTATACTCAGTATCATTAACCGCTCGTCCATTGTTAAAAGTTGGGGTAGGATCAAATGTTGAACCATCCTCTAAAAATTGAAATATATTCGAGTTAAACTCTTGACGGCTTAAAATTGTTCCTAAAGTTAAATTTAAATTGCTCGTAGCATTTATGATGTAATAATAGTCAAGTTTGGCATCAAGTTGGTTCGATTTTATGCGCCTATTTTGTCCTAAATTATAATTATTTAAATTTCCATTCAATCCTAAGGCATCTGCAGTTGTATCAAAAGCATCTCTATCATCAGGTTCAAGTTCATCATTATTATCAGGATTATTAACCAATAAAGCATTGTAAAAAGGATCTTCATCTTTTATTACATGTTGTGCCTCAAAAGCAAAAATATTTTTTTCATCTAAGGTATAGTAATAATTAAGATTTTGGTTGATGCTAAATGGAGTTGTTTCATCAATTTGATTTGTGTTTCCTAAAACTGAAGATGAAAAAAGTTGATCTTGGGTGTCTTTTGAAATTCTACCCAAAATATCATAGTCTAATTGATTGTTTACATTCGGTTTAAACGATGCACTTAGTTTCAGTAAACCTTGATCAGATCGTTCATCGCTTGTTTGTTCTGTTTGTTCATCTGGAATTCCTAAATCTGAATCTGTAAATTCTCTAAAACTTATTTGTCTCGAAGCTATACGGCTACTATTATATATTGCAAATCCACTAATATCTAAATCTCTATTCGGTGAATAACTAAAATTTGTAGCACCTAATTTGTTCTCAACTTTTAGTGCATTATTTTGATTTGTTAAAAAACCGAGACTGTTATTTCCTAGATTAATATTTGTTCCACTACTTCTGCTTGGTGCCCTCGCTCCAAATCCACCGCCAAAGTTTCTTAAATCTCTTCGAGAAAGACCTACCTCTCCAGTATTATTTAAATCACCTAATAAGTTAAGGCTAAATTTAGGGCTGTAATAAAACAATTTTGGTTGTGCTAAATATAATTCCTCTTCTGGTGAAGATCCTGCTCCAACGGTAACATTACCAAACCAAAAATTTTCTTTTCCTTTTTTTAGTTGAATATTTAATGCAAAATTATCTTGATTATTTGTTACTCTGCTTAATTGACCAACTTCTGAATAGTTTCTTAAAACCTGAATCTTATCAACAGCATTTGAAGGTATATTTTTTGTAGCTATTTTGGTGTCACCATCAAAAAAATCTTTACCATTTACCATTAATTTATTTACAACTTTCCCTTCAACCTCTACTTGCCCTTCTTCATTTATTTCTACTCCGGGAAGTTTTTCAAGTACATCTTCCAATTTTCGTTCCGAGCCATTTTTAAAAGAATCTGCATTGTATACAAGGGTATCTCCCTTTACCCTAACAGGCATTTCGTAGGTTAATTCTATGGTATCTAAAGTATTGTCAGATGTTAATGTAAAATCTCGCGAGATATTTTCTTCATTGACAGTTATAATTGCATCAACATTTTTCAATCCAATGTAGCTAATTTGAACTTTGTATCTATTATTTTTACCTAAAGAAAGGGCAAAATATCCTTTCTCATTGGTAATAGCATAGGATTCCAAGGCTTTTGTTTCTTGGTTTATAGCAATAACATTTGCTAATTCTAACGCGTTACCAATGCTATCTTTTACAGTACCTTGAAATTTAATTTGAGCTATTGCTGTATTTGCAACAATAAAGAATAATGCAAAAAATAGATTTTTCATATGAAGGAATATTATGTAATTAAATGAGAAATATTAGAAACTATATTACCTTCTAGCTCTTGATCTGCCTCGGTTATCTCTCATTTCTTTCATCTTTCCTGTGATGATTTCTTTATACTCCATCTTAGCAACAAGTTTTCCTTTTTCAGGAGCTTCAATTTTAGTTTTTTGCTCAGGATTCATAACTATTTTTGAACAAAGCATAGTTGTATTACCAATATTTACTTCTAAAATTAATCCTGGAAGTCCCCAAAATTCGGATGGACCTTGGCTCACTGGAATTTGTGGTGAATACCAAGCTACAACTTCAGTCATTTCAATTTCTTTTTCTTCATTTTCTTCAGTTGAAGCACTTTGTCTTATGTCATTCCAAGAAAAGTTATACCAATTAAGTTCAGAAGTTGGAATAGAGGCAGTTGCTTTAAAACATGTGTAATTTCCAATCTGTTTGGTTTCACTTTCCATTCTCCAATCAATTTTTTGCAAATTATCTTTAACTAAAAATTGTTTTCCATAAAATTCCTGGTTTTGAACAAAGGAATTTGTTTTTACATTTTTATATTGATTACCTGGTGAAAAGTTCTTTCCCCAAGAATCTGTAGCTCCAGACATAGCATCAAGCTTTTCATCTTCTTCAAAAATAGATTCTTCCTTATTAAACGTTAATACATACGTTTTTTCTAACCTGTTTTTTAGATTGGCTTGGATTTGTTTTTTTTGAGCCTCACTTAATCTAGCTCCCCAACTACCAAGTTGCATAGTTGATTTAGAAAAATAATAAGCCTTTCCTTGAAAATCTTGCGCTGTAATAGCAACTGAAAATAGAAATATACTTAAAAAAGTGTAAACTAATTTTGATGAAAAAATGTACTTCATAATGATATTTTAGTTAAACTGTTTAACAAAAGTACTATAAAGTTAGACAAAAACAATTTGTTGGGAAAAAATTAACATTTAACATATTGAAAAATTACGGTTATCATATTTCTAAAAACTTATGTTAAACCTTTTAGTTGTTAGGAATTTATATGAATACTACAGCAAATTATCTATTTTTAAAAGGGGTAAATTTATTTTTAATTAATAATTGTTGTCTAATTTTCACAAAGAATTTTATCATTAATTTGTTATTTTAATGAAATTTTAAAAATGCTATTTTAGTTTTTTAGTGGGGTTATTGCACGGATAATTAAATTTATAAAGTTTATTCGTTCTCCAAGTTAAGTATTGATTGCCTCTCTCTATTAATGCTTAATTTAGTGACATCAGGGCGAGAGTAATGTCCAACTGAATCAAAATTCTGGCGTTCCTCCAACACCCTATTAAAATCAATTGTTTCAATAATTAATTCTTCCTTATTAATTACTGGTTCTACAATCCATTTCCCATCAGGACCAGCAATACAAGAGCCTCCATCAGTTAAAAAATTTGGTGCATTTTCTAATATTTTTTCTAGGTGTGGAGTGTCATCAGGAAAATCTTCTTTTCTCATAAGACTAGAAACTGATATCACAAATGATCTTGCTTCTAATGCAATAAATCGTGTAATATCAATGGTATTTCTTTCACTTCCAGGCCAAACTGCTATATGAAGATCTTCCCCTAAGCCATATAAAGCGGTTCTGGCTAATGGCATCCAATTTTCCCAACAGTTTAATCCTCCAACAGTAAAATTTTTCAGAGAATGTACTTGTAACCCATTTCCATCGCCTGGGGCCCAAGTTAATCGTTCATCGTAAGTTGGTTGTAATTTTCTATGTACCGATTTAATTTCACCAAGTTGCGAAATGTATACCAGCGAGCAATAAAGACTATGACCACCGCGATTAGTTGCTCTTTCAATAATCCCTAAATATATTGCAATATTGTATTCTTTTGCTAGTTTACAGATAGCATCCAATTCTCCTTTTTCAATGATAATTGAGTTTCTAATGTAATGTGCGTGTAATTCTTTTTGTACGTTAGAATTCCAATCAGCTCCATTCGTTAAAGATATCCAAAATGGGTAACCAGGGAGTAATGCTTCTCCAAAAACTATCAGTTCACAATTTTGTTTCCCAGCATCTTTTATTGATGCTATTACTTTTTCTATTGTTTTTTCTTTATTCAGCCAAACCGGAGAAATTTGGGCTAGCGCTACTTTTAGCGTACTTATTGATGTTGACATAGATATAAATTAGTTGTTATGTAAAGTAATTCAAAAAATGAAACGAAAAAGAATTTTCAACAACACTAGAAAACCACCTTACACATTTAAATTACCAATATAAGAAAAGTGAAAGGAAAATACCAACTACTATGTTATAGCTATTGTTGAAGTTTTATTACTTTTCTAATTCCTTTTCAATCAAAATAATTATTTTGGAAGTGTCGTTAAGCAAACTATCTAGTTTATCTAAGGCATCTTTGTTAATCCAAAAGTGAACTGCTGCATTGTTTATATATTCCTCTTTTTTAGCTCTTAAATGGTTGGCTTGATTTGTTAAAGATTGTTCTCCAAATAAAAAGGAAGATACGGGTTCAAATTTCATAATATTATTGTTGTATGAAAATGGTGCATCAATTGGAAGTGCCCATTCCGTCCCAATTCTAATCCATTCTGCAGCTTGTTTATGTTTAGCATAATGTTTTACCAATTCATCACGAAGTTTTGTATTTCTAATGTCTTTTAAATTACCTGTGCTAGAAAGGTCGTCAAAAGTTGAGGTGGAAGATGTAAAAATAGGGTAGATGCTGCCATATTTAAAATATTGGTTTGTAGCTGTAACAATTTTCTTATCTGATACGTTGTTAGAGTTTAAAACCAATGAAAGATTTTTAATAGTTTCAATTCCTTTTTCTAAATTTAAAATATTAGTTTTAAAAGTATTGATATCTTCTTTGTTCTCAGTAAGCAAGCGTTTCAAATATAAATTCTCTTGTATATTAGACTTTCGATTCTCATTCGCATTATTAATTTGAAGTGCAATCAAAATTCCAATAACTACAAGTATAATTTCACCTATGGCATATATCAAATATTTACTGAATTTGTTTTCAGTTAGAAGTTGCTGTCTAATTTTTCTAAAGAATTTTATCATTCGTTTACGTTAATTCTAATAAAGAAAATTGTTTTTGTTTCTAATTTTACAATCTGAAAATTTGAAATGATTTTTTGGTTTATTAAATAGTTTTTCTTTCCAAATTTATTTCTGATAAAATTAAGTATATATTTTTAAATTCAAATGATTTTTGAAATACTGTTCAAAGGTTTTATTCTTTTTTTGCACTAGGCAATAAAAATTTAAAACTACTTCCTTCTCCAACTTTGCTTTCAACCCAAATTTTCCCGTTTTGTTGCTCAACAAATTCTTTGCATAAAATCAACCCTAAACCAGTTCCTTTTTCGTTGGCAGTACCGTTATTTGAAAGTTCGCAATCAATTGAAAAAAGATTGTTTAAATATTTTGTTGGTATTCCTATTCCAGTATCAGATACTACAAATAGAACTTCATTTTGAGTATTTTTAATTGCTATTTTAACGGTTCCTTCTGGATGTGTAAATTTTAACGCATTTGTTACTAAATTTCTTAAAATGGTGTGCAGCATATGTT
>NZ_JABDRI010000089.1 GCF_013041805.1 Lutibacter sp. | reverse complement strand
CCTCCTTTTTTACAACCGCCTCAGGTTTTTTCTTTTTAGGCCTTTCAAATTGCTTTAAATCAATAGTTTTACCTGTTATTCTTGGACCCTCTAATTTTTTATATTGGGTTTCAATAGTTTTCGGAACATCACTTTCTGCTTGATCAGTTTCTGGCACTTCAGCATCAACTTGTTTCGTTTTTGGAGTTTCTTCAACTACTGGTTTTGTTGATTCTGTTTTGCTAGGTTTTGGCTCTATTTTTGGCTTATCAATATCAACAGCTTTATCGGCCTTCTTAACTGGAACCTCTTCAATAGCTTCATTTTTAACTACATCAACTTTTTCAACCTTCTGAACATCTTTTTCTACAATTTCAACAGTTGGAACCTCAACAATTTCTTCTTTTTCAATAGGTTTTGGTTCTTCTTTATCCTTTTCTGAAAGCTTTTTGTCTATTTCTATTTTACCAACCGTTTTAACTTCTAATTTTTCAGCTTTGGCTTTGACAACAGTTCTTTTAGCTTCCTCTTCAAGTCGCTTTTTCTCAAGCTTTTCCTCAAGAGCAATTTTCATTGCCTCTTTTTCTTTTCGCTTTTCTTCACTTAAGCCTTCTGAAGCAACTTTTTTACTCCTATCAGTTTGAAAACCATCCAAAAGTACTTCATAATCTTCATTAGATATTTTTGTAGTAGGTCTAGCTTCAATTTCAATACCTTTACTTGCTAAATGCTCTACAGCTCTATCTAAGGAGATATTTAATTCCCTTAATACTTTGTTTAGTCTCAATGTTTTGTGGTCAGCCATATAATATTTTTTTTAGCCAATTATTTTAAAATTTAAAGATGCTAATCTTCAAATTCTTCTTTTAATATTTTTTGAACTTCCAAAATAGTTTCCTCCTCTAAATCTGTTCTTTTTAAAAGCTCATTTACGTCCTTTTCTAGAACACTTCGTGCTGTATCTAGACCTATTTTTTTGAATTCTTGAATTACCCAAGCTTCAATTTCATCTGAAAATTCGGTTAATTCAACATCATCTTCTGCTTGTACACCTTCTCTTTGCACATCTAATTCATATCCTGTTAGCTGCGAAGCTAATCGGATATTTACCCCATTTTTACCAATTGCTTTTGAAACCTCTTCTGGTAATAAAAACACATCTACTCTTCCTTTCTTTCCATCTTCTCTTCCTTCCTCTTCATGAATAACCATAGATACAACTTTCGCAGGGCTCAAGGCTCTAGCAATAAAAAGTTGTGTATTTTTAGTATAGTTTAATACGTCAATATTTTCATTTCCTAATTCACGTACAATTCCATGAATACGAGAACCTTTCATACCTACACAAGCTCCAACAGGATCAATTCTATCATCATAAGAGTCCACAGCAACTTTTGCTTTTTCCCCCGGAATCCTAGCAACTCCTTCAATGGTAATTAAACCGTCGAACACTTCAGGAATTTCTTGCTCAAATAATTTAACCAAAAATTCAGGAGCCGTTCTTGATAAAATAATTACTGGTTTATTTCCCCTCAGCTCCACTGTTTTAATAATTCCTCTTACAGAATCTCCTTTTCTAAAGTAATCTGAACGTATTTGTTCACTTTTTGGTAACACAATCTCGTTACCTTCATCATCTAACAATATAATTGCATTATGACGAATGTGATGTACTTCTGCACTATAAATATCACCTTCTAAATCTTTAAAGTGTTTGAACGTGTTTGTACTATCGTGTTCATAAATTTTTGAAATTAAATTTTGTCTTAGGGCTAAAATTGCTCTTCTTCCAAGATCAATTAACTTTACCTCTTCAGATACATCTTCACCTATTTCAAAATCAGGTTCAATTTTTCGAGCTTCTGATAGTTCAATTTCTTCATTATCATCTTCAGACATTCCATCAGCAACCACAACTCTGTTTCGCCAAATTTCTAAATCTCCTTTATCTGGATTAATAATGATATCAAAATTATCATCCGATCCAAATTTCCTTTTTAACGCAGCTCTAAACACTTCTTCAAGTATTGCCATAAGCGTAACTCTATCAATGTTCTTATCTCCCTTAAATTCTGAAAATGACTCAATTAATGCTAAATTTTCCATGCATTCTCTTAATTAAAATATTATTTTCACTTTTGCTTCTAATATATCTTCAAACTGCACTATTTTACTTTTAGCCACAGTTATTTTACCTTTTCCTATTGGTTTTGGTTCTCTTGCTTTCCATTCTAACTCAATTTCATTATCCGAAACTTTTGTTAATTCACCTTGAACAGCAGAATTATCTTTAAGTTTCACTTCAAGTATTCGATTGATGTTCTTAACATATTGCCTTTTTACTTTTAAAGGTTTTGCAATATCTGGAGAAGTAACTTCCAATGAAAAATCTTCTTCGTCTCTATCTAGGTTATGTTCAATTCCTCGGCTAATTCGTATACATTCCTTTAAAGAAACTCCTTGATCACTATCAACTTCAATAAAAATTTTATTATCTGCTAAAAATTTTAATTCAATTAAAAATAATTCCGAATTTTCTTCAAGAGCATCTTTTAATAAACCTTTAATCTTTTCTTTATCCATTTATTGTATAAAAAGAGGGGACTTACCGTCCCCTCCTATCCTTCTAAATTGTCCTAATTCGGTGCAAATATAGTAAGATTTTTTTAATTGATAAAAATTCATTCTTTTTTTTAAATTAAAATTATTAACTTTACCTGACACATCACAAATTTTACATTAAATTTTTATGAAAAATATATTAGTCCCTATTGATTTTTCTGTACAAGCAAGGTATGCTGCTAAAGTTGCCTCAGATATTGCTAGACTTACAAATGCAAAAATATTTTTACTCCATATGCTTGAATTACCTACAGGTATTGTAGATCCATCAAGTTTTGGAAATTCAAATAATACTCCAACTACCTTATTATTTTTAAAACGTGCCCACGAAAAATTTGAAGATTTTAAAAAACTACCCTTTTTTAAAGGTATAGAAATTGAAGATTCTGTGCAGTTTCATAAAGCCTATGATGGAATTATTGATGAAAGTAAAAAACAACATGCCGATTTAATAGTAATGGGATCTAAAGGAACTTCAGGACTTGAAGAAATGTTAGTAGGATCAAACACTGAAAAAGTTGTTAGAAATTCTGATATTCCTGTATTGGTAATTAAACAAGATGTTGATAATTTTAAAATTGAAAATATTGTTTTTGCCTCAAACTTTGAACAAAAAAATAAAGTGGCCTTTCAAAATATATTAGATTTTGCAGCTATTTTTAATGCAAGATTGCATTTATTAAAAATTAATACAATTCATAATTTTGAAACTACAAAAGAATCTAGTGATGCCATTAGAAATTTCATTAATGAATATGATTTAGGAGATTATACCTTAAATATTTATAACGATGTTTCTATTGAATCTGGGATTTTAAATTTCTCTAATGTTATTGATTCCGACGTTATTCTATTAAATACAAGTGGTAGACGTGGTTTAGCTCATTTATTTACAGGAAGTATTAGTGAAGACTTAACTAACCATGCAAAATTACCAGTTGTTACGTTTAAGGTTTGATAAAACTTGTATTAAAAACTAGAATATTATTTGCTTTAAAAAATACCTAATGCAAATGCTTTCAAAATTGTATTATTCTTGGTTGACCACTCTTTTAAATGAAGTGGATTACTATTTAATTTTAATGCGATAGTTGCTAGTTTATCCTTTTTATCTTTCGATATGTTTTCTAGTGATTTTGAAGTATCATCAAGAGTTTCGATATATTGAACATCTTCTAAATTTAATAACAACGTCAACTCATCATTTGATAATGATTGCATCATTTTTAACTTATCATGAGTAGCGTTATGAAATTTTTGTGCAATCAAATTCCCAAGCCAACTTTTAGGTGAATCAAATAAATAAGTTAATACTTTACAAACTATTTTTATGCTAGAAGTACAGTAATATACATCGTGTATTTTTGCAACTGTCAACGGAGTTAGCAGGGGCAGTTCTTTAGTTGGAAAAACAACTACAAATTTAGTAGTAATCTCTTTGCTTCTTACCGTTTTAATAATATCATATGCCGATAACAAAGGAAGTTCAGCTTCTAAAATAGCAACAACAGGTTGGTGTTGCAATATAAATTGCAAGGCTTCTGTACCAGCCTTGGTTTGTTTTATAATGGAATATCCATTCTGGTTTAATCCAATAGTTAAACCTAGTACATAATTATTATCACTATGTGCCACAAAAATAGAACCTTGCTTTTCTTTTTTCATTAGATGGTTAAGATAAAAAACCATAAGTAAAAATGAAATACGTGGTACTACGTAATATTTACGTAGAACTACGTAGTTATTAAAAAGTGATTTAATTTTATCTACAAAACAACACGTATTTCAAAAAGATAGGGATACTTTATAAATTTAGGATTGTATTTTTATGCATAAACGCCCAATTTGATAGAGAGCTCGTCTTTGTTTGTAAATCTAATTTTCCAATAATATTACTTCGATGTTTTTCGATAGTTCTTACAGAAACATTTAATAATTCAGCAATCTCTTTTGTTGAAATTTGCTTAGAAATATGCTTTAATATCACTATTTCTGAAGAAGATAATAAATACAGTTTATGAAGTTCATTAAATTCATTTTCTGTAGAGATATGCTGTATAGAAGAACTAAAATACTCTCTGTTATTTGCAACCGCCAAAATACATTTTTCTATTTCAAAGAAAGAATCTTCTTTTAATAAATACCCTTTGATTTGAAATGATTTTGCTTGTGCTATATAACTAGCTTCTTTATGAAAAGTTTGTATAATAAATTTAGTTGAAACTTTTTTCTCCTTTGCCATTTTAACTACTTCAAACCCCGATAATAAAGGCATATCTATATCTAAAATTGCGATGGTCGGTTTTAGTTTTAATATTAATTCTAATGCAATTAATCCATTTTCAGCTTTTCCTACAACTTCGTACCCATTTTCTGCAAGCTCTTCGAACAATCCTTTTAATAGCATGGGATGATCATCAGCAATAATTATAGAAATATTTTTTTTTAGAAGCATTTAAAGTGGAATTACTAATTTTACTTTTGTGCCTTTACCAAATTCAGCGTTTATTTTTAACTTCGAATGAATAATTTTAGCACGCTCAAAAATAGTATTCATTCCTAAACTTTTAGTTGTCTCTTTCGCTTTAATAAAATCAAAGCCTTTGCCATTATCTATAACTGTTAAAGTTATGCTATTCTCTTTCTTTTTTAATGTCACAAAAATAGTAGTTGCCTTAGCATGTTTTACACAATTTGATAATAATTCTTGTAAAATTCTATACACATGAAGATTCGTTTCTTTATTTAAAAGCCCATCAATAGTATCTATATCATTGGTAAAAAACAAACTGGTATGGGCATCTACTTCATCAATTAAGCCAATAATTGCTGAAGTAATACCTACTTGTTCAATAATGGAAGGATATAAATTTTTGGAAATATTTCGTAATTCTTCGAGTGTACTGTCAGCTAATTCATTCATATCTTGTATCCCACAAGATTTTACTTTTTTAGTTAGCAACATCATCTTTTGTCCAATACTATCGTGTAATTCTCGTGCTAACCTTGTGCTTTCATTTTCTTTCACCTTGATTAAATCTTGCGTAAACTGTTCTTGTAACTTTCTCTTTTTAGAAGCTATATTTTTGGAACGAACCAGAAATATAAAAACAAATAAACTTACCAATCCTGTAGATGTAAATATAAACCATTGAGTTTTGCTTTTGTTTTGAGCATTTAACAGGTTAATATTTTCTCGTTGCTCTTTAATTTTAGAATCTCTTTTTTCTGTTTCATAAAGTGTCTGATAATAACTTAAAACATTTACTTTTTGAACACTTTTAATAGAGTCTTTTAATTGTATATGTTTTTTTAAGTGAATTAAAGAATTTTTAGAATCGCCTAAATTTTCATAGATTTCAGATATAAATTTTTCAACACGCTCAATATCTTCAGGCTCTCTTTTTTTAATTTTATAATCCAACAACTCTTTACCTATCTTTAGTGCTTCTTTATAGTTTTCTTTTTTAAAAGCCATATGCATTAGAGCTTCTTTATAAAGGTTATTATTTCTGCCTTTAGTATTTTGTTCAAGGTTACTTTCAACTTCTTTTAAATATTTTTCTGCCGCGTCCAAATTATTATTTTGTGCATTGGCAATAATTAACGTATTTAAAATAGTGGGTTTAATAAAATTTGAACGTTCTGATTTCTCACAAAATTCTAAGGCTTTTAATAAATTATCATTTTGCTTCTCTGGCATTCCTAATTTAAAATAGTCGATAGATGCATTGAAATAAGAAGTTGCAAGCTGGTCATAATTATTTGTTATTTGTAAAAGAGCAATATATTCATCACGCTCTTTTTGGGCGTCACCATAAAATCCATTTTTACTGTACAAAATAGATAATGAGTTTTTAGAACTAATAATATTAAACGTATCTTTTACTATTGAAAAGTAATTGTATGCTTTCCTATAATTTTGAGAAGCCTCTGCAAAGTTACCTAAAGATTCAAGAGTTTGTCCTTCATACAAGTTTGCAAAACCTAACAATCTATCATTTTTTGCTTTAACCGCAAACAATTTGGAAGTTCTATACATGTCTAATGCTTCCTCAAGTCTGTCTGTAAAAAAATAACTATCTGCTCCGTTTAAATACAATCTAGCTAGAGAATAATTATCTTTCAAAGGCACGTCCTTTGCTCCAAATTTCTCTAATATTTCTAATCCTTCAGTTGGCTTACCAATAATATTATTTTTATAATAAATTAAATCTGCAGTTCTGTTAATAGCAATATTCAATGAATCTAATAAATACGCATGTGTGATAGTATTTGTTACTAAAGAATCGTACTGATATTCTGTTTTGTATTGAACTAAAGTACTTAAACTATCTAGCCAATTTAAACGTTCACTAGTTGTTGACTGACTAATTTTTTCTTTTAAAGCATCTATTTTAACAGAAATATCTTCATTTTGTGCTGATACAACTATCGAAAAAAGTAAAAAGAAAATAGGTATAGTATATTTCATTGAAGCCTGACACTTTTGTACAAATATATTTTTTAAATTATAAAATCAATAGTTATTTATTAAAAAAGCTCCAAAATATTTACATTTAAAGTGCAAATTATCTCGATGAGTATATTTGAAGTTTGACTTTAAACTTGTCAAAAAACTATTCGCGACTTTCTGTAACCAAAAATAACATCAAATGAATAGAAATAAATAAATTAACAGCCTGCAATTAAAGTATAAAAAAAACCGTAAATCACTATTTTACAAGAGTTTACGGTTTACTAAAGTTGACCTACAAGGACTCGAACCTTGACTGACGATACCAAAAACCGGAGTGCTACCATTACACCATAGGTCAATTTAAGGCTGCAAATTTAATGCAAAGTTTTTATTGAA
>NZ_JABDRI010000020.1 GCF_013041805.1 Lutibacter sp. | reverse complement strand
CGTTCTTCATCATGGCTTTCCATATATCCTACAACATTTGGGTTGTTCCAGCCTCTCTGTTTGTATGATATCCATGATATATCAGTACTAGTAGGATACCCCATAGTATTTTGATTATAGTTGAAATTTAGATTTCCCCATAGCATAATTCCATAATTTGCTAGAACAGTTTCTTCAGAATTATCAGCTAAGTGCTCGAAAATAACATACGGTTTATTTGTTGGGTTGTTACTCCATACGTGGTCTGCATAATTTTTTAAGATATCAATTCTAGTTTGGTCATAATCACTTGCCCAGTTATCAGAGCCATAGTACAAAGTATTTGAAAACCCTTTTGTAAAGTCGAATCTAAACCCATCTATTTTGTATTCATCCATCCAATAGGATAATACATCATTAAAAAATTCAGTAGTATAAGGAGATTCATGATTAAAATCGTAACCCCAATGTGCACTTGTATTATCAACTAAGTTATGGTCTTCATTGTACCAAGGATTATCAGCTGCGGGTTTATTTTCAGCACTATTCCAATACATTTGCAGCAGTGGTGATTGACTATAAGAATGATTAAAAACAACATCAGCTAAAACAGCAATACCTCTTTGATGGCAGGCATCTACAAATTCTTTAAAATCGTTTTTAGTACCATATGCTTTGTCCAATGCCATGTACAGTGCAGGATTGTAGCCCCAACTATCAGCGCCTTCAAATTCATTCACAGGCATTAACTCTATGGCATTAACCCCTAAATTTTCAAGATAATCTAAATGAGTTAAAGCTTCTTTAAAAGAGTCAGATTCCGTAAAGTCTCTAATGAGTAATTCGTAAATAATTAAATTGTCTTGGGCTGGTTTTATAAAGTTGCTTACATTCCAAGTATATTCTGGTTCATTAATTAAAAATGTAGAAACGTAGCCGGTTGTTAAATTTGTTGGGTAACTTTTAAGATTTGGATAATTACCATCTTTTATATATTGATCGTTTGAAGGATCTAGTATTTTTTCTGAATATGGATCTGCAATTTTTATGGTATAATCAATTAAGTATTGATAGGCATACTCTTCGTTAATATCTAAGTTTGGAATTGTTAGCCAAAAATCGTCTCCATCTTTATACATTTGATAGTCCTCATCAAATGTCCAATTATTAAAATCTCCTAAAATTAATACATCAGTTTTATTAGGCGCCTTTAATAAAAATGTAACTGTGTTATCAGCGTTTTTATTGATACCGTATTTTAAACCAGTAGGTTGTGTTGCATTTTGTGTAGCAGTTTTTACATAAACTGAAATAGTTGTTTCTATAGTTTCACTATTTGCTGTTGCAATAGCTTTTAATGTTTGTGTTCCTGTTGAAGTTAAATTGTAGGTAGTAGATATTGAAGTTGTATTTGTCTCGGTTTTTTCTGAAACTCCATTCACTTGGATTTCCAAGTTGGCAGAAATTGAAGATTCTGCACTTATAGTTATTGTTTCATTTAAATTGTAGGCACTTTGATCTGTTGGGTTTGTAAAAGTAATATTTAAGCCATCAGCATAAATTGGGACAAAAATATCACTAGATTGAGGAGATCCAGAAGAAGCTCTAAAAACAAAATTAAATTCGGTTATAGTTTTAGAAGTTTCAACACTATAAAAAGTATATGCATCAGGAGTTATAAGTAAGGTATATACATTTGGGTTTGAATTATCTCTAGTAAGTTTTGGTTGTGTGGTGTTATTTCCCCAAGATTCTATAACATTTTGCCACCTTACTCCATCTACAGTAACTCCTGTATGAGCATAAAGATCACCAGTATAGCCCTCTAAAGCAGTTCCTGTAGCATTAAACTCTATAGTAACTTCTTCACTTGCAGTTGGTAGCGAAGGAGAGGTTGTAACTTGTGAAAAAGTAATTATTGGTAATAAAAAAAGTAAAATTGAAAATATTTTTTTCATTTGATGTTTTATTGAATTACTAAATGAAATGAACCGGACACATAATTTGAACCGGTTCATTCCATAAAGTAAAAATATTAATGGATTACTTTTTAAAATAACCCTTTAGTTTTATTTTAATTAACACTTATTGTACCATCATTAAAGTTTACAATAACTGTATAGGTTCCTGTTCCTGAAGCTTTTAGATTATTTTCACTATTTTGCTCTAGAACTCCAGAGGAAGTTGGACTTTCACCCCAATCATTACCCCAATCACCAGCAACAGGTACAAACTTAAATTCGTCACCATCACTAAATGCTTGTGTAATTTCAAATACACCAGCAGATGTTTCAGTAAATTGTGGGTTGTCACCGTCATTACTCCAACCTCTAAATGATCCAACTAAATACAAATTACTTGGAATTTCACTTACAGCAGATACGGTATAGCTCATTGTGTTAAAGTTAACAGCTACAACATATTTTCCAGCTCCAAATCCACTTAAATTATTTTCACCATCTTGAATAATACCTCCATCAACAGCTCCGTTAGCACCCCAGTCACCATCCCAGCTACCAATAGTAGGTAAGAATTTGAATTCAGCACCATCAGGTAAATCTAGGACTACAGAGAAAACACCTAAACTAGCTTCTGCCATAGGTATTGCAGCAGTATTATCCCAGCCTACAATTGAACCAACTACATTTAAAGTTTCTAGAGTTTGTAGGTTAAATGATAATGTATTGTAGTCTACAGTTATTAAGTATTTTCCGGCACTATAGCCTGCTAAATTACTTTCACCATCTTGAATTAAAGTCCCTGAGTTATTAGGGTCATTTCCCCAATCTCCATCCCAACTTCCAAGAGTTGGTAAAAATTTAAATTCAGCACCATCAGGCAAATCTACTACCAGTGTAAATACATTTTCAGCAGTATTGTTAAATTCTAAAGCAGCTGTATTATCCCATCCAACTATAGAACCTACTAAATAAAGGGAAGTTGGGAAAAGAATTTCTTCAACAGTATATGTAAAAGTGTTTAAGTTCGCTTTTACTTTATATTTACCAGCTGTATAGCCTCCAATATTTACTTCACCCTCTTCAATTAACATACCAGCATTATTTGGGTCTGCACCAAAATCTCCATCCCATCCAGTATTAGTTGGTAAGAATTTGAATTCATCTCCATCAGCAAGTTCAATGGTTATTTCAAACTCATTAAAAGCTGTTTTTGTCATTGGTAAAGAAGTAGCAGGATCCCAACCTGTTAATGAACCTACCAAATAAAAATCTGTAAATTCAACTTTGTAAGGTGTTAATAAAACTGCAACTGTTTGAGATATTTCACCATCTGAAGATACTCGTATTTCTATACCAGCTTCTGTTTCTGGTTCAATTCCCAAAACATCTATAGCTAAAGTATTTAACTCTTTTACAGTTAAATTTATTGAAGTTGCATCTGTTGAACCTAGTGAAGCAGGAACAGCAAAATCTGTTCCTAATAAGGCAGCTTCTACCATATAAGTTGCTCCTGTTCCTTCTATTAATGCGGCAGTCCAGCTTACTGTTAAAGCTATATTTCCTTCATTTGTATCATTGAGAGCAATCGAAGCACCATCAATAGGGCTATTAATTGCAATACCTCCTTGAGGAGCTAGTATCTCAAAGTTTTCATTTTCATCGCAGGAAGTAATTCCTATGATGATAAATGAAAGCAATAATAATTTATATATATATTTCATATTATTAAATTTTATATTATTAATTAGCAGTTACAGTGTATGTGTATTCTCTTGGATTGCTAAGATCTAATACTACATGATAATTACCTGCAGGGCCATCAAATGTATAATCACCTCCAGGAGTTAAGTATCCATCAGCGTCAAGTGAACCATATTCAAATGCACCCCATTCATTGTTTCCTCTAAATTTCCAACCTCCAGGAACCAAATCAATATCAACTGATAGCGTTCTAGTTTCAGCGTCATAAACTAAATCAGTATCGCTATCCCATCCAGTAGGTGTAGCTGCACCAATAATTCCCCAGTTAACAGACGTTTCACTATAGGTAAGTGCTCCCGTATCTGCTTTAACGTAGTAATAGCCAGTATCAGCAATTAAATCTGTTTCATCTTGTTCAACTAAAATACCAGCATCAGTGCCATTCCAGCCCCAATCTGTATTTCCCCAGAAAAATCCTCCTGTTTCATTTGGCGCAATAAATTTATGTCCGCCATCTAACCACACATAACCTTCATAATCTGTTTGGCCAAAAGCTGAAGCAGCTAATAGAGGCGCAGTAGCAGGATCCCAACCTTGGTGGTTTCCTGGCACAGCAATTTTAGGTAAATCAGTTGTAAATGGTGTTACAAAAATTGAAACAGTTTCTGATACTTGTAATAAACTACCAGTTGTTCCCACTGTTGATGTAATTCTAATATCTAGTCCTCCTTCTAAAAATGGTGTTAATCCAGAGCTTACCGCAATATTGTTTAATTCACCAATATTCCAAGTTACATATCTATTTGTAGTAGAAGCTGCTATAAAAGGTTCAGCAAAGCTGGTTCCTGTTTGAGCTATTTCTACAGTATACGTTACCTCTGTAGGTGTGCCATAATCTGAAGCAGTCCAGTTTATAGTTAGTGCAGGGTTTGTTTGACTTTCTGCAGGGTTTAGTACAACTGTAGTTCCCTGAGCAGGTGCAGTTATAATCCCACCGCCTTGTGCGGCTAGTGTTAGTTGCACTGAATCTTCATTATCACAAGAGGTTATAGCAACCAAAAGGATTGAAAGAAACAGTACTTTAAATATATTTTTCATAATCTTATATAATTAAAAATTGATTAATATCCTGGGTTTTGAGTTAAATTAGGATTGGCCGCAATACTTTCAATAGGTAATGGGTATAATGCCATATGGTTTCCTAATGCTATACCATTTGCTCCATTTCCTTTAAATGCCCAGTTGTAATTTCCACCTGTATATAATCCGAAACGAATTAAATCTTGTCTTCTATGAGATTCCCAATGTAATTCTCTAGAGCGTTCGTCAATTAAGAATGAAAGGGTTAAATCATTTGCAGAAATGTTTTCAGCATGTGCTCTATCTCTTAAATCATTTACATAACCCAATGCGTCAGTTTCGCTTCCGCCACCACCTCTTAAAAAGGCTTCAGCATACATTAAGTAAACATCTGCTAATCTAAATAAGGGAAAATCTGTATCTACAAATGTAGGGTCAGAACCAGCAGCACCAGTAGAAGTTCTATTGCTATATTTAGTAATGATATAACCAGAATCTCTGTCGGCAACATCTACAATTTCAATATCTCTACCTTCTGTTATTAACGTATTTCTATCATCAGCACCACCATTAATAAATTTTTCAGCAAATTGTTTACGTACTCTTAAAGCACCACCCCAACCTTGGGCTCCTAATTCTTCATTGTTTGCTTCTATACTTCCAACTTCACCATTAATAATTACCGTTGTTGGACCGTAGTTTTGAGTTACAACACCGTCAGAAACTAAAGGAAATATAATTTCATTGGTTCCAGCTTCATTAAAATCATTATCTGCCATAAAATTTAAAGCATAGTTAGAGGCCAAACTATAGCCACCACCAATAATTTTATTACAATATGTCATACAATCAGCATATCGGTTTGTGCCTACATATACTTCTGCATTTAAATATATTTTAGCTAAAATCATCCAAGCAACACCCTTGTCAGCTCTTGCATATTGATTTGATCTTGCAGGTTTTAAATCACCTTCAATTGCCAATAATTCAGATTCAATAAAATCAAACAATTGCGATCTATTATATTCAGGAGCTTGATAAGTTCCTACAGGGTCTGCTTCAGTTACAAATGCAGCTTTTCCAAATAAATCCATTAAGTGATAATAAGATAAAGCTCTTAATAATCTAGCTTCAGCTCTATAAGCAACAATTTCGCTACTTACTGCGCTAGTATGCCCTCTTTCTGCCAATTTATCATCAGTAGATTGTCTAAGGAAATCATTAGCTAAAGCTACAGAAAACATTGCTCTACCATACATTCCTCTAAAAACCGGATTTGCAGGTGTCCAAATGTTACGTTGAATTTCTTTAGTTCCTGGGTCATTTTCATAAGACCATAAAGCCTCATCAGCTGCTAAGTCTTGCAAGTACCAAAGTACACGGCCATATTGACTTGTACCGGCATCTATACCAGAAATATTAGAAGAACCTGGATCATTACCTGTTAAAGATAAGTTTCCATATACACCTGCTAATGCTTGTTCATAAGCACTTGCATTAGAGTAGAAATCCTCAGAAAGGAATTCGTCGTCATCTTGAGGAATTACATTTAAATCGTCAGTACACGCACCAAAGAAAAATATAAGTCCTAATAGAAAATAAATTTTATTTAAATATTTTGTCATCATTTTCGTTTAGTTTAAAATTTAAAATTAGCACCTAATAAGAAAATTCTAGGTCTTGGATAAATTGTATTATCAATTCCACCAAAAACTTCAGGATCTAAGCCGCTATAATTTGTTATCGTAAATACATTTTGTACACCTGTCCATAAGCGAATATTTGTTTTGTCGCTATTATTTCTATTAAAAGTGTATCCTAATGTTAGATTGTCCATTCTTAAGAATGAAGCATTTTCAATGTAATAATCTGAAATAATTACATTTGGTGTAGAGTAAAAGCCAGTTTCTAATACAGAAACAGGTAAGTTACCCAGTGCTTCAACATCTTGTAAATTATCATATTGAGCTCTTGAAGAATTTACGTTGTTATACATATAATTTCCAATACTTGCTCTTAAGTTAAAAGAAAGATCAAATGCTTTATAATTGATATTAGATTGGAATCCCATTAATATATCTGCATCAGGTTTTTTATAAAGGTAACGGTCTGAGTCATTAATAATCCCATCTTGATTTAAATCTGCATAAGCACCTTCAATTGGAGTTCCACTTACATCATATAATTGTTTGTAAACATAATAAGAGAAAGGAGCGTATCCTTGGCTATGTAGTTGAACAGTACCACCAGTACCACCACCAATTCCACCAACTCTAATATCTTGTTCTAACGCTAATTGGTCTATTTCAGTTCGGTTGAAAGAAACATTGTAATTAGCATCTATTTGCAAGTCTTCTGTATCAACAATATCAGTTCCAATAGAGAATTCAACACCTTTAGAAGTAAATTTACCAATATTTTGGAAACCTGAGTTACTAAAGTTTGAACCATCAGAAATAGCTACATTTGCTAATAAATCTTTAGATTCTTTTAGATATACTTCAAGTGAACCTGAAACTTTATTATTGAAAAGTCCATAATCTAACCCAACGTTATAAGTAGTTGTTTCTTCCCATTTCAAATCTTCTAATCTTGTTTGAGGAATACCCGTTAAAATTGGTGTATTACCAAAAATATATTGAGATATGTTAGAACTTAAATTAGTTCTTCCTAAGAATGCATAAGCTGCAGAAATATCTTGCTGACCAGCGATACCCCAACCTAATCTTAATTTAAGATCAGAAATTGCATTTGAGTCTTTTAAGAAATTTTCTTCACTAATTTTCCAAGCTAAAGCAGCGGCAGGGAAATTACCCCAACGGTTGTCTTCGCTAAATCTTGAAGTACCATCTCTTCTGTAAGACAAAGTAAGTAAGTATTTATCCATAAAAGAAAGATTAGTTCTACCAAAGAAACCTATTAAGACTACATCTGGTTGTGTGTATACATCAGATTCTCTATCTGGGTCTCTTAGGTTACCTGTATTAAAATCTTCTCCTTCAAATTTTTGATAAGAATAACCTGCAGTAACTTCAACATTTACATTTTCTAATTCTTTATTGTAAACAAAGTAACCATCTAATAAAGAGTTCGCTCTTTCACTTGTGTATTCTGATCTTGAACCTAAGAGAGGATCACCAACAGCTAGTCTAAATCCATTGATACTTTCTGTAGAAAGTTCATTAAATCCTTCTCCTACTGTTTTATCATAACCTATATTTATAACGGCGCTTAAATCTGGTAAAAAGTGTAGTTTATAATCTAACTTCACATTTCCATAAAAACGTTTTACTTTACTAATATTTTGTCTTTGTAGTAAACTAGCTAAAGGGTTTCTACCAGCATTTTTAGGGGTTCCATTTGTATGGTATTCAAAGAAACCACCGAAAGGTGAAGTAGCATCATATACAGGTTGTGTTGGATCCATGTAAATTGCAGCTCCTTCAACGCCATCAGTAAAACGGTTAGCTTCATTATTTAAGCTAACATTTACATTTACTTTTAAATGATCTTCAAAAAATGTTGGACTTAAAGATAGTTTTGAAGAGATTCTATCAAAACTTGAAGTTTTTCTTAAACCAGGTTGATCTGTATACCCAAAAGAAAAACGGGTAGGCATACTATTAAAAAGTTGTCCACTTAAAGATAATGAATGATCGATACTTACCTTTTCTTGATAAATTTCATCTTGCCAATCTGTAGTTGCACTTCCTAACAAAGAAACATCGTCTGGTCTTTGTTCAGCAATTAAAGCTCTATACTCATCAGCAGAAAAAACATCAAGTTTATTAACCAATGTATTAAGACCAGCTTTAACATTATATTCGGCTCTAAATGTAGATTTTCCCTTTTTAGTTGAAATAATAATTACACCATTAGAAGCTCTGGAACCATAAATAGCAGTTGAAGAGGCGTCTTTAAGTATAGAAAAAGATTCAATATCACTAGGATTGATAGCCGCTAAGATACCTCTAGAACCACCCGCATTGTTGTTTGATATTGGCATACCATCAATAACAATTAAAGGATCGTTAGATGCACCTAATGATGAACCACCACGAATCCTAATTGCAGATCCTCCACCAGGAGCACCATCAGAAACAATAGATACACCCGCAACTCTACCCGTAATAAGGTTCGCAGGAGACACTATATTTCCTTCGTTAAAATCTTTTTCAGAAATAGCAGCTACAGCACCT
Organism: Lutibacter sp.; assembly: GCF_013041805.1. Taxonomy (GTDB): domain Bacteria; phylum Bacteroidota; class Bacteroidia; order Flavobacteriales; family Flavobacteriaceae; genus Lutibacter. The sequence goes on along the minus strand of NZ_JABDRI010000020.1, from coordinate 69,015 downwards.
GTAGCATCTTTAATTGTAGTTGTACCATAACCAATAAGTACAATCTCGTCTAATGTTTCTGTATCTTGTTCTAGTGCTACATTAATTGTAGTGCTAGCTCCAACAGTTACTTCCAGGGTAGCAAACCCAATATAGGAAAATACTAGTACGTCACCTTGATTTACGTTTTCGAGGATATAATTCCCGTCAAAATCAGTTGAGGCTCCTTTTGTAGTTCCTTTGATAATAATACCAACTCCTGGTAATTCACTACCAGTGGCTTTTTCTGTTACCTTACCAGTCATTGTTTGTTGCGCGAACAAACTAAGAGGTAAAAATATGATAACAGTTAATAGAAAAAGTTTGAAATTTTTCATCTATTTTAAGTTAATTAATAATTAAGTTTTAAATAATTCGTACTATTTTATTACATTTCACTGTGTGAAGTTAAGGCCTTAACATTTAGTTAACAATGATACTTGTCACTTTATATGATACGAAAACGTTTTCGTGTTTATAACTTTTTTACTCTAACGTTAGAGTTGATTCCATTTTTTTTGCGAATTTTTTAATTATTTATATCCAAAGAGGTTTTTATTTGGAATTATTTAATTTATACGAGCTATTATTACATATTTAGACTTAATATTTTATATTTGTATGGAAGCGTTATAACTCTTAATACAATGAAACCAAGAATTACCTTAAAAAAAATTGCAAAAGAATTTGGAGTCTCAATTTCTACTGTTTCCAAAGCTTTAAAGGACAGTCATGAAATTAGTGAAGAAACGAGAGGTAAAATCAAGGCATTTGCTGATTATTATAATTATAAACCCAACAGTTTAGCGTTACAATTGCGAAATCAAAAAACATCAGTAATAGGTGTAATTATTCCTGAAATTGTGCATCATTTTTTTTCAACGGTAATTCAAGGAATTGAACAATACGCAAATTCTAAGGGCTATAGTGTAATGGTTTGTTTATCAAATGAATCTTACGAAAAAGAAGTCTCGAATTTTAGTGTGCTTACAAATGGAAGTGTTGATGGCTTGATAGTTTCTATTGCAAGAGAAACGCAAGAAAATCAAATGTATAATCATTTTAATGCCCTTATTAAAGATGATTTTCCACTCGTACTATTTGATAGAATTATTGATGATGTGCAATGTGATAAGGTGATTATTGATGATATTGGAGGAGCTTTTAAAGCAACAAATCATTTAGCTGAAATTGGAGCAAAAAGAATTGCTCTCATCACAACTCAAGATTATATTACGGTAGGTTCCTTAAGAAAGGAAGGGTATTTAAAGTCGCTGATAACGAATAAAATTGTTGTTGATGAAAACCTAATTTATAAAATTAATGATAATGAAGATTTGTATGAGCAAATTGAAAAAATTATAAATGTTCCAAATCCACCAGATGCAATTTTAGCGGTAAACGAAATTTATGCAGCTATTGCCCTAAAAATTGCAAAGAAAAGAGGTTTTTTAATTCCAAGTGATATTGCAATCATTGGATTTACAAGTGGCTTAATCTCCGAATTTACAGATCCTTCTTTAACTTCGGTTGAGCAACACGGTGATTTAATGGGGAGGCAAGCAGCTGAACTCTTGATTGATAGAATTGAGAATACTGCACCAAAGGAATTTCAAAAGGAAGTGATATCACCAAACCTTAAAATTAGAGAGTCCACATTATCAATGAGTTAAATATTTTGAAAGAAGAGGAGGTTTTTGATAAATATTTTTTAACTTTTTTTAATACTACTCAAAGGTTGTAGTACTCAATTCATATTTTTTTTGTCTTAGCTAGGTTTTTAAAAAAGGTAAAAACTTAAAATTTATTTATATCTTTGTTACGTAAAAGAGATTTTACAATACTATTTTTCACACTTCACACAAAAAACAATCAAAGCAAATAAGCTTTGCATTGTTATATTTTAATAGTAACATTTATGGAAAAACGGAAATTAAGTTTCTGGGATATTTGGAACATGAGTTTCGGATTCTTGGGAATTCAAATGGGTTTTGCGTTGCAAAATGCAAATGCCAGTAGAATTTTACAGATTTTTGGAGCAGATGTGCACGAACTTTCTTGGTTTTGGATTGTTGCCCCTTTAACAGGTTTAATTGTTCAACCTATTATTGGTTATTATAGCGATAGAACTTGGACTAGATTGGGAAGGCGACGTCCTTACTTTTTAACTGGAGCACTATTAGCATCAATGGGATTAATTTTAATGCCTAATGCTGATATGTTTACTGCTTTTATGCCTGCATTATGGGTTGGAGCTGGTATGCTTATGATAATGGATGCCTCGTTTAATGTGGCAATGGAGCCATTCAGAGCACTGGTGGCAGATTTATTACCTTCAGATCAAAGAACACTTGGATTTAGTGTTCAAACGGTTTTAATTGGTATTGGAGCTGTTATTGGTTCTTGGTTACCTTATGCATTAACAAATTGGTTTGGTGTTGCAAATGAAACCGAAGCTGGAGGTGTACCATTAAATTTAATGTTATCATTTTTTATAGGGGCTGCTGTTTTAGTTGCGAGTATTTTAATTACAGTATTTACAACAAAAGAGTATTCTCCCGAAGAAATGGCCCAATTTGAAACTGATGGAGAAGAAGAGATTGAAGAAGAATCTAGTTTATTAGATATCTTTTCCGATTTCAAGAAAATGCCAACAACTATGAGGCAACTTAGTTGGGTGCAATTTTTCTCATGGTTTGGTTTGTTTGGAATGTGGGTATTTTCAGTACCTGCAATTGCACATCATACTTACGGTTTATCGCTAGATGATCACGGAACTAATTATCAAATTGCAGGGGACTGGGTTGGAATTTTATTTGGTGTTTATAATGCTGTTTCAGCAGTCTACGCATTCTTTTTGCCTGCGATAGCAAAGAAATTAGGTAGAAAAAAAACCTATGCAATTGGTTTAATTGGTGGTGGTTTAGGATTGATTTCAATATATTTTATGCCAAACGAAAATTGGTTAATCTTATCCATGTTCGGAATAGGAATTGCTTGGGCAAGTATTTTAGCAATGCCATACGCAATATTGGCAGGCTCAATTCCTGCTAAAAAAATGGGAGTTTATATGGGGATATTTAACTTCTTTATTGTATTACCACAAATATTGAACGCATTAATAGGTGGACCCATGGTGAAGTATTTATATGGAGGGAATCCTATGTATGCTTTAGTTGTAAGTGGTGTTTCATTATTAATTGCAGCGATGTTAGTTGTAAGAGTAAAAGATGTTGATGACGAAGTATTAATAAAAGATTAAATGAAAAAAGAGATAGGTTTTATATTTGATTTAGATGGTGTTATTGTTGATACAGCAAAATATCATTATTTAGCGTGGAGAAATTTAGCAAATTCTTTAGGCTTCGATTTTACGGAAGTTCAAAATGAACAATTAAAAGGTGTGAGTAGAGTAAAATCTTTAGAGATTTTGTTAGACATTGGAAAAGTTCAATTGTCTCAAGAAAAAAAAGAAGCACTATTGCTGGAAAAAAACGAAGAGTATTTGGAATATGTTTATAAAATGAATTCGAATGAAATACTTCCTGGTGTTGATCGGTTTTTAAGTTTTTTAGAAACTAACAAAATTAAATTTGTTTTAGGTTCAGCAAGTAAAAATGCTCAATTAATTTTAGAAAAAGTAGGGTTGCTTGAAAGGTTTACGGCAATTGTTGATGGTAACAATGTCTCAAAGGCAAAGCCAAATCCAGAGGTTTTTTTAATAGGTGCTAAAAAATTAAATATGAGTCCAACTAATTGTGTGGTTGTAGAGGATGCAATTGCAGGAGTTCAAGCAGCAAATGCGGCAAATATGATTAGCATTGGAATAGGAAATGCAAAAGTGTTAAGCGAGGCAAATTATGTTTTTGATAGTATGGAAGCTATCACTTCAGATTTTTTAAAAAATCTAATTAATTAGAAAAATGAATAAAAATTATATAATTCCAAATGAATGGTCAATAATTGAAGAAGGTTTTGACGGAGAAAACACAAAAGCTTCTGAGAGTTTATTCAGTATTGGAAATGGAGCAATGGGTCAGCGCGCTAATTTTGAAGAAGATTACTCTGGTGAAACATTGCAAGGTAGTTATATTGGAGGTATTTATTACCCAGATAAAACTAGAGTAGGTTGGTGGAAAAACGGATACCCTGAATATTTTGCAAAGGTTTTAAACGCTCCAAATTGGATAGGAATTCACATTAGGGTGAACAATACTAATCTAGATTTGAACATGTGTCAAGTTTCTAATTTCAGAAGGGAATTGAACATGAAAGAAGGTTGGTTGAGTCGTTCTTTTAATGCAAAACTTCAAACTGGAGAAGAGGTTGAAGTGAACACAAAAAGGTTGATAAGTGTTGAATATAATGAAGTAGGAGCTATAGAATATAGTGTAAAAGCAATTAATTTTTCTGGAGAGCTTACTTTTTCGCCTTATATCGATGCAGGTATTGTAAATGAAGATGCGAATTACGATGAATTCTTTTGGGAAACTTTACAAATTGTTGAAGGTAAAAACAAAGGGTGTATTTATTCTAAAACACTTAAAACTGAATTTCATGTAGCTACTGCAATGAATGTTTCATTTCTATTGAACAAAAAAAATATTGATTTGAAACAAGAAGTTGTTAAGAAAGAAAAATCACTTACCTATAATTATAACCTTCAAATTAATGAAGGAGATACTGCTACTATCTATAAATATGGTAGTTATGTTAGTTCCCTAAACTATAATAAACATGAATTAATTGAAGCGGCATTAAATAATGTACAAGTTACAAGTAAATTAGGCTTTGCTCAATTAATAACTCTTCAAAAAAAATCTTGGGAACTAATCTGGCATGCTTCTGATATTAAAATAGAAGGAGATGTAAAAGCACAACAAGGTATAAGATTTAATATTTTTCAATTAAACCAAACCTATATGGGTACAGACGCTCGATTAAATATAGGTCCAAAAGGTTTTACGGGAGAAAAATATGGAGGAAGTACTTATTGGGATACCGAGGCTTATTGTATTCCTTTTTATATGGGAACCAAAAGTTCTCATGTTGCAAAAAACCTACTTTTATACCGTTACAATCAGCTAGATAAAGCCATTGAAAATGCACAGAAATTAGGGTTTAAAAATGGAGCTGCATTATATCCAATGGTCACTATGAACGGTGAAGAATGTCATAATGAATGGGAAATTACTTTTGAAGAAATTCATAGAAATGGCGCTATGGTTTATGGAATTTACAATTACGTAAATTATACGCAAGATTTCGAATATATCGCAAAATTTGGACTAGAAGTAATTATCGCAATTGCACGTTTCTGGCATCAAAGAGCTAATTTTTCAGCAGATAAAAATAAATATGTAATTCTGGGCGTTACAGGTCCAAACGAATACGAAAATAACATTAATAATAATTATTACACTAATTATCTGGCAAAATGGTGTATTGAGTATGCCGTTGAATGCCTAAACAAAGTGAATCTTGAGTATCCTGAAGATTTTAAAAGAATTCAAGAAAAAACAAATTTAAATGGTGACGAAACCTTCAATTGGTTGAAAGTGGCAGAAAACATGTATTTTCCATTTAGTGAAAAATACAATGTTTATTTGCAACAAGATGGTTTTTTAGATAAAGAACTAATTCCAGTAAGCGATTTACCAAAAGAAGAAAGGCCAATAAATCAAAAATGGTCTTGGGACCGTATTTTACGTTCTTGTTATATAAAGCAAGCAGATGTTTTACAAGGAATTTATTTATTTGAACATAAATTTTCCAGGGAAGAAATTGAACGTCACTTTGATTTTTATGAACCATTAACTGTTCATGAATCTTCATTATCTCCTTGTGTTCATTCGATTTTAGCTGCATCTATAGATAGAATGCCTAAAGCATATGAGCAATATCTTCGCACGGCTCGTTTAGATTTAGATGATTACAATCATGAAGTAGATGAGGGTTGCCATATTACGAGTATGGCAGGAACTTGGATGTCAATTGTACAAGGTTTTGGTGGAATGCGTGTTTGTGAAAATGGTAATTTATCTTTTAATCCGCAGATACCTAAAGAGTGGGACTCTTATTCATTTACCATTAACTTTAGAAATCAAATTCTTAAAATAATAGTAAAACAAACGGAAATTTTATTTGAACTAGATGGATCCGAAGATTTAGAAATTAGAGTGAAAAATAAACTAGTATCTATTTCACCTAATAGTTTGGTGAAATTATAATATAAATAGAATTATAAATCTTAAATAATTTAGTTAGATGAAAAAAGTAGCCTTTATAATTGTATTGTTTATCAGTAGTTCAATATTTTCTCAAGTTAAAAAAATGGAACCGCCCTTTTGGTGGATTGGAATGAAAAATACTCAATTAGAACTCATGATTTATGGAGAAGGCATTTCTAAGTATAAACCTTCAATTGAAAATACTTCTGTTAAATTGGTTGAGGTTAAAAGAACTGAAAATGACAATTATTTATTCTTAAAGTTAAATCTAGAAAATGCAAAGTCAGGTATTTTTAAAATTGATTTTTTAAAAAGTGGACGAAGAAACAATTTCGCATTAGAATACGAATTAAAAGAACGTGTATCAAATTCTGAAAAAAGAGAAGGTTTTAATAGTTCTGATGTTATTTATTTAATAACTCCAGATCGTTTTGCAAATGCTGATACTTCAAATGACATTGTAAAAGCATTAAAGGAGACTAAAATTGACAGAAAAAATGATTATGCTCGTCATGGAGGCGATATAAAAGGAATCACAAATCATATTGATTATATAGATGAGATGGGGTTTACAGCTATATGGTCTACACCAGTTTTGACAAACGATATGAAACAAAGTTCCTATCACGGATACGCAATTACAGATTTATATCAGCCAGATCCAAGATTTGGAACCTTGGATGAATATATTGAGTTAGCCAAAAAATCGAAAGAAAAGGGAATTAAATTAGTTATGGATCAAGTGGCCAATCACATTGGAAGTGAGCATTGGTGGATGAAAGATTTACCAGCAAATGATTGGATTAATTATCAAACTGAATTTTTAGAAGGGGAAATAGTGACTACAAACCATAGGCGAACAACAAATCAAGATAGTTATGCAGCTATAGTCGATTCAGAGCGTATGACAGAAGGTTGGTTCGTTTCAACTATGCCAGATTTAAATCAACGTAATTCTTTACTATCTAACTATTTAATTCAAAATAGTATATGGTGGGTTGAATTGTTAGATTTAGGAGGAATTCGTCAAGATACCTACCCTTATCCCGATAAAGAGTTTATGAGTAAATGGGCAGGAGCAATTATGACTGAGTATCCAAATTTTAGTATTGTAGGAGAGGAGTGGAGTCTAAATCCGTTATTGGTTGGTTATTGGCAAGATGGTCATATTAATAAAGATGGATATAAATCAAACTTAACATCTTCTATGGATTTTCCTATGCAGCGAGCTATTGTTGAAGGACTGAATGAAGATGAAACTTGGGGAACGGGATTTGTTAAAATGTATGAAGGTTTGGCAAACGATTTTTCATATACAAATCCAAGTAAAATTATGATTTTTCCTGACAACCATGATATGAGCAGAATTTTTACTCAGTTAAATGAAGATATTACAAAAACTAAAATGGCTTTGGGATATATATTAGCCTTACCAAGAATTTCTCAAATTTATTATGGAACTGAGATTTTGTTAAGTGATGCAGCAAAACCAGGTGACCATGGTTTAATTAGAACTGATTTCCCAGGTGGTTGGAAAAAAGATAAAGTAAATGCATTTACCGGAAAAGGTTTGAGTTCAGACCAAAAAGAGATGCAATCTTTCTTAAAAAAAGTACTAAATTATCGTAAAAATAGTGAAGCAATCCATTCAGGAAAAACAATCCATTTTGCACCTGAAAAAGGTGTTTATGTGTTATTTAGAATATTAGATGATGAAGTAGTTGCTTTTATTTTAAACAAAAATGAAAAAGAACTTACATTAGATTTGAATAGGTTTGATGAGATTGGTTTGAAAGGAAAAGAAGTTAGAAACATTATTTCAAATGAAAAATTTGTTTGGGAAGATTCTTTAAAGATTGATAAAAAAGGTATTATTATGTTAACTTCAAAAAAGTAAGCAATGAAATTTTTTAAAAGTAGTTTGCTTTTTGTAATCGTTTTTGTCTTGTTTTCTTGTGAAGAAAAGCAACAAAAAGTTAAGTCAAAGGTTTCAATTGAAATTTCTGATTATTCAGCAAATTTAAGTTCAGGTACAATTAAACGTATTGATAGTTTTCCTTCAAAATATGTACGTCCAAGAACTGTTGATATTTGGTTACCAAATAACTATAATACGAATAAAAAATATGCTGTTTTGTATATGCACGATGGTCAAATGTTGTTTGATGCTGAAACTACTTGGAACAAACAAGAATGGGATGTAGATAGAATAATTGGTGGATTAATAGATTCATCAAAAATTAGAGACTGCATTGTTATTGCGATGTGGAACCATTCTGATATTCGGCATACAGAATATTACCCACAGAAACCTTTTGATTTACTACCTCAAAAATTTAAAGATTCAATTTTTGAAACAGCTACAAAACAATTTGGAACTGAGTTTAAAGGAATTCAGTCTGATGCATATTTAAAATTTATTGTTGAAGAAGTAAAACCATTTGTAGATACTAATTTTTCTACACTTACAACCCTTGAAAATACCTTTATAGCCGGTTCAAGTATGGGAGGATTAATTTCAATGTATGCTTTGTGTGAATATCCAACAATATTTGGAGGAGCTGCTTGCTTATCAACACATTGGATTGGCTTTATGCCGCAAGAAAACAGTCCGGTTCCAGCATCTTTCTTTAGTTATTTGGAGCAAAATTTACCTTCTCCTAAAACTCATAAAATATACTTTGATTATGGAACAAGTACACTAGATGAGTTTTATTTGCCTTATCAGCAAGGTGTTGATGATGTTTTAATATTAAAAGGTTTTGATGATACAACTTCAAAAAACTTAAGATTTGAAGGTCACGATCATTCTGAAAATTCTTGGAATAAACGTTTTCAAATTCCAGTTGAGTTTTTATTAACCAATTAAAAACGAATGAAAAATTTAAAATTAGTATTTCTATTTATATCGTTTAGTTTTTTTCTAAATGCGCAAAATTCACAACGTAAATTTGAAAGTATTACGGCTTATAAAACCTATGTAGAAGTAAAAACTAACGATGGACTTTATAGGTTTCAACCTTATGGAAATGAGATTATAGAAACATCATTTATACCTAGAGGAGAAAAGTTTCAGCCAAATTCTCACGCGTTAGCACTAAAGCCTCAATTTGTTGAAATGAAATTGATTGAAGGTACTTTAGAAACTGAAATTCAAATGAAAAATATTTCAGTAAAAATTGAGCATACACCGTTTAAAGTATCCTATTATTACAAAGGGAATTTATTAACTTCAGAGAAGAATGGATATTCGAAAAATGAATCATATGAAGTATTGGATTTTAATTTAACTGATAATGAAATCTTGTTTGGTGGCGGTGCACGAGCATTAGGAATGAATAGAAGAGGAAATAGATTACAGTTATACAATAGGGCACATTACGGTTACGAAACGCATTCTGAATTAATGAATTTCACAATTCCATTAGTATATTCCTCAAAAATGTATGCAATACATTTTGATAACGCGCCAATAGGTTACTTAGATTTGGACAGTAAAAAATCAAATACCTTATCCTATGAAACTATATCTGGACGCAAAACCTATCAAGTAATTGCAGGTGATAATTGGAAAAAATTAATAGAAAATTATGTAACCCTAACAGGAAAACAACCAATGATTCCTCGTTGGGCTTTAGGAAATTTTTCAAGTAGGTTTGGTTATCATTCACAAAATGAAACTATTCAAACAATTGAGAAATTTCAAGAAGAGGAGATTCCTGTAGATGCTATTATTATAGATTTATATTGGTTTGGGAAAGAATTAAAAGGAACCATGGGAAATTTTGAATTTGATAAAGATTCATTTCCAAATCCTAAAAAAATGATTTCCGATTTATCAAAAAAAGGAGTAAAAACAATTTTAATTACTGAACCTTTTGTGTTAACTACTTCAAGTAAATGGGACGAAGCTGTTGAAAAAAATATTTTAGGAGTTAACGATAAAGGAGAGCCTTATAAGTATGATTTTTACTTTGGAAATACTGGAATTATTGATATTTTCAAACCTGAAAGTAAACAATGGTTTTGGGATATTTATAAAAAATATACAAATTATGGAGTTGCCGGTTGGTGGGGAGATTTAGGTGAGCCTGAAGTACATCCATCGGACTTGTTACACGCTACAGGAACGGCTGATGAGGTTCATAATATTTATGGTCATAATTGGGCGAAATTAGTTTTTGAGGGGTATCAAAAAGATTTTCCAAATCAACGTCCGTTTATTCTCATGCGTGCAGGGTATTCAGGTTCGCAACAATATGGTTTAATACCTTGGTCTGGTGATGTAAATAGAACTTGGGGTGGCTTACAATCTCAGCCGGAAATTGCTTTACAAATGGGAATGCAAGGTTTAGGTTTTATGCATTCAGATTTGGGTGGTTTTGCAGGAGCAAATTTAGATGATGAATTGTATACTCGTTGGTTGCAATATGGTGTTTTTCAGCCAATTTACAGACCGCACGCACAGGAAGATGTACCTTCAGAACCCGTTTTTAGAGAACCAATTACAAAAGGTTTAGCAAAAAAATCTATTGAGCTACGTTACAGTTTGTTACCTTATAATTATACGCTAGCTTTTCAAAATAATCAAAAAGGAACGCCATTAATGCGTCCGTTGTTTTTTGAAGAAATGGGTAATGCTAAATTGTTTACAAATGATAAAACGTATTTGTGGGGAGAAAATATATTGGTAAGTCCAGTTTTAAAACCAGGATTAAAACAACAAGAAGTTTATTTTCCATCAAATTCAAATTGGTTCAATTTTTATACAGATAAAAAAATAGAAGGAGGCAAAACAGTTAGCGTTAAATTAGCGGAAGAAAGTATTCCTACCTATGTTCGTGGAGGTGCTTTTATGCCAATGATTCAACCAATTCAAAATACATCAACTTACAATTTAAATTCATTTGATTTACATTTCTATTTTGATGAAACGGTTTTAGAAAGTGAATATGAACTGTATAATGATGATGGAGAAACTCCAAACGCTTTCGAAAAAGGTAAATATGAAATTCTAGAATTTGAGAGTAAATTCAAAAATAATACTTTACGCATTGAAATTGAACCTGAATTAGGGGAGAATTATCAGTTTTCAAGTAAACTAATCAAATTAATAGTTCATAATATTTCAAAAATACCAAGAAAAGTACGAGGATATGAATTTACGTATCATAGAGAAAATAAAGTTCTTGAAATCCCAGTTTTAGTTACGAACACAAAAGAAAAGACGATAAAAATTAAATTTTAATACTTATGAAAAAATATATATTAATCGGCCTACTGATGGTTGTAGCAGCATGTTCCTCTGAGAAAAAAGAGGAAGGGTTATTAATTTCAACAAATGTAGAAACGCCATTTGTTTGGGAAGCAGCTAATATTTATTTTTTACTTACAGATAGATTTAACAATGGTGATACGTCAAATGATGTAAACTTCAGTAGAACAAAAGTAACGGGAACTTTACGTGGTTTTGAAGGTGGTGATATTATTGGAATCACTCAAAAAATTCAAGATGGTTATTTTTCTAATTTAGGTATTAATGCAATTTGGTTTACTCCAATTGTTGAACAAGTTCATGGAGAAGTTGACGAAGGCACAGGGGTAAGTTATGGGTATCACGGATATTGGGCAAAAGACTGGACGGCACTAGATCCAAATTTTGGAACTACAGAAGATTTAAAAAATTTGGTAGAGGTCGCTCATAAAAAGGGTATTCGAATTGTATTAGATGGGGTTATAAATCATACGGGCCCAGCAACAATTAAAGACCCAGTATGGCCAAATGATTGGGTGAGAACAGGTCCTCAATGTTCATACCAAGATTATGAATCTACGGTTTCTTGTACCTTAGTTAAGAATTTACCGGATATTAAAACGGGAGATAATCAATTTGTTGAACTCCCAAAACATTTAGTTGAAAAATGGAAATCAGAGGGTAGGTATGAGCAAGAAATGAAAGAGTTGGATGCCTTTTTTATGAGAACAGGTTACCCAAAAGCACCTCGTTTTTATATCATAAAATGGTTGACAGATTATATCTCTGAATATGGAATTGATGGGTATAGAGCAGATACAGTAAAGCATACAGAAGAATTTATTTGGGGCGAATTTATAACAGAATGTGAGTATGCATTTAAACAATGGAAAGAAAAGAATCCCGAGAAAGTTTTAGATACTAATAATTTTTATTTAGTTGGAGAAGTATATAATTACGGAATTAGCGGAGGTCAATTTTTTGATTTTGGAGATAAAAAAGTGAATTATTTTGAAAATGGGTTTAACAGTTTAATAAATTTTGAGTTTAAATGGAACGCTTCTCAAATGCCAACATATGAGGAATTATTTTCTAAATACGATTCAATTTTAAACAATGAATTAAAAGAATTTGGTATTTTAAATTATCTAACATCTCATGATGATGGCCAGCCTTTTGATAAAGACCGAACCAAAACTTTTGAAGCAGGAACTAAATTATTATTAAGTCCTGGAAGCTCACAAGTCTATTATGGTGATGAATCTGCAAGAAATTTAATTATTGAAGGAACAGTTGGAGATGCTACATTGCGTTCAAATATGAATTGGAATGATATTGAAACGAATGAGGAAACCAAATCGATATTGTTACATTATCAAAAATTAGGGAAATTCAGAAAGAATCATCCATCAATTGGAGCAGGAGTTCATAAAATGATAAGTGAACAACCATATGTTTTCCAAAGAATTTATTCAACAACTAATTATACAGATGCTGTTGTTGTTGGTTTAGATTTATCCAATGGTTCAAAGGAATTAAATGTAAATTCAATTTTTAAAAATGGAGATTTGGTTGTTGATGCGTATTCAGGTACTGAAGTTATTGTTAAAAATGGAATTGCAAAATTAGATACGGCATTTAATATTGTTTTATTAGAATTAAAAAAATAAGATGAGAATTTTTAAAATAAGTATCGTAGTCATTAGTACTATTTTATTTTCCTGTTCAAAAGAGACTAAAATTGAAACGAAAATTATTTCACCAAATAGCGCGATAGAAGTAATTTTCAATTTGACAAAGGACGGTCAGCCTAATTATACTATAAGTTATAAAAAGGGTGAGGTAATTAAGACTTCAACCTTAGGTTTCGATTTAAGAGAAGCAGCATCCTTAAAAGATAATTTTAAAATCATAAATGTAATTTCAAGCAGTTTTAATGAAACTTGGAAAATGCCTTGGGGAGAACAATTAGAAGTTGTAAATAATTACAATGAACTTAAAATAGAACTTCAAGAAACATCAGAATTAAAGCGAAAATTGAATATAACTTTTCGAGTTTATGACGATGGCTTAGGATTTAGATATGAATTTCCAGAGCAAAAAAACCTTTCTGAAGTTTTTATTACTGAAGAAAATACCGAGTTTAAATTAACAGCAGACCATAAAGTATGGTGGATTCCTGGTGATTGGGATATTTATGAGCATTTGTATAATACAACTCAATTTTCAGAAATTGATGCAATAGAAAAAGCAGCTCATGTAAATTTAGCACAAACTTCTATACCGGAAAACGCTGTGAACACTCCAGTTACAATGAAAACTAAAAGCGGATTACACTTAAGTTTTCATGAAGCAAGTTTGATTGATTATTCAGGTATGACTTTACAAGTTGATACTCTAAATTTTGTAATGAAAAGTAATTTGGTGGGTTCTGATAATTTGGATTATAAAGTGAAAAGAACAGTACCTTTCCATACACCTTGGCGTACCATTCAAATTGCTGAAAAAGCGAGTGATTTAATTGAATCTAATTTAATAGTAAACCTGAATGAACCAAGTAAATTGGATGATATTTCTTGGTTTAAGCCAACAAAATACACTGGTATTTGGTGGGAAATGCATTTAGGAAAATCGTCGTGGGATTTAGCTTCTGGAAAACACGGTGCAACTACTGAAAATGCAAAAGCATTTATAGATTTTTCAGCAAAAAACAATATCGGTGCAGTATTGGTTGAAGGTTGGAATACTGGATGGGAACACTGGATTGGCTTTGAGGATAGAGAAGGTGTTTTTGATTTTGTAACACCATATTCAGATTATGATTTAAAAGAAGTGGTGCGTTACGGAAAAGAAAAAGGAGTTGAGATTATTATGCATCACGAAACTTCGGCGGCAACAGAAACGTATGAAAAGCAACAAGATACGGCGTATGCATTAATGCAAAGTTTAGGAATACACTCCGTAAAAACGGGTTATGTTGGTAAAATATTACCTAAAGGAGAATATCATCACGGGCAATATATGGTAAACCAGTATAACAATGCAGTTATTAAAGCGGCAAAATACCAAGTGGCAATAAATGCTCATGAACCTATAAAAGCTACAGGTTTACGAAGAACATATCCAAACACAATTTCAAGAGAAGGCTTGAGAGGACAAGAATTTAACGCCTGGGCTCAAGATGGCGGAAATCCACCTGAGCATTTGTCAATTGTGGCTTTTACAAGAATGTTAGCTGGTCCAATTGATTTTACACCAGGAATTTTTGATATAAAATTTGATAAATATAAAACTGCAAATCAAGTAAATACAACCATAGCACAACAATTAGCATTGTATGTTGTAATATATAGTCCTGTGCAAATGGCAGCAGATTTGATTGAAAACTATGAAGGAAATCCGGCATTGCAATTTATTCGAGATGTAGGAGTAGATTGGCAGCAAACTAAAGTTTTGAATGGTGAAATAGGTGATTTTGTAACCATAGCTCGACAAGAAAGAAACTCTAATAATTGGTTTGTTGGTGGTATTACCGATGAAAACTCTAGAACACTTGTAATTGATTTCAGCTTTTTGGAGAAAGGAGTTACCTACGAAGCAACAATTTATGAAGATGGAAAGGATGCTCACTGGGATAAGAATCCAACAAGTTTAACTATTAGAACAATAGAAATATCTAATACATCCAAAGAAATTGTCAAACTTGCCGAAGGTGGTGGATTTGCAATTAGCTTATTAAAAAAATAATACCATGAAAAAAATACTCATCATAAGTTTTATAAGTCTATTTGTTATTTTTGTGGCTTGTAATCAAGAAAAAAAAGAGATCGAAAAAACTATGCAGTCTAAAAAAAATCATAAAGAAGTTGTTTATCAGGTTTTTACTCGGTTATTTGGTAATACCAATAAATTGAATAAGCCTTGGGGTACCTTAGAAGAAAATGGTGTAGGTAAGTTTAACGATTTTACTGAGAAAGCACTTCTTGAAATTAAAAATTTGGGTGTAACACATATTTGGTACACGGGTGTTTTACACCATGCTACAATTACAGATTACACTGCTTTTGGAATTTCAAATGACGATCCAGATATTGTTAAAGGTCGTGCAGGGTCACCTTATGCTGTAAAGGATTATTACAATGTAAATCCGGATTTAGCTGTAGACCCAGCAAAACGATTGGAAGAATTTGAGGAATTGATTGAGCGCACACATAGCACAGGAATGAAAGTTCTTATTGATATTGTTCCAAATCATATTGCTCGTGGGTATGAAGGAAAAACAAATCCAAAAGGGATAAGTGATTTTGGTGCTAATGATAATAAAAATGTTGAGTACGAGAAAAATAATAACTTTTATTATATCCCTGGCGAAGATTTTAAAGTTCCAATCTGGCAAAATAATTATCAACCATTAGGAGGTGAAGCAAATGAGCTTTCAGATCGAAAATTTGAAGAAAAACCTGCAAAATGGACTGGAAATGGATCACGTTTGGCACAACCAAGTTTTTATGATTGGTATGAAACAGTAAAAATTAATTACGGTATAAAACCTGATGGGAGCAAGGATTTTGTAGAACTTCCATACGAATTTGGAAGTAAGGATTATAAAGAACATTTTGACTTTTGGGAAGGAAAAGAAGTTCCAGATTCTTGGAATAAATTTAAAGATATAGCACTATATTGGATAGATAAAGGTGTTGATGGCTTTAGATATGATATGGCAGAAATGGTTCCTGTTGAATTTTGGAGTTATATGAATTCTGCAATAAAAATGAAAAATTCTGAGGCTTTTTTGTTAGCTGAAGTCTATAACCCATCCTTATATAGAGATTACATATTTAAGGGTAAAATGGATTATTTGTATGATAAAGTGGCATTATACGACAGCATAAAGCATATAATGCAAGGGCATGGCTGGACAGATCATTTGCCTGGAATTCAAACAGATTTAGTAGATATTGAACATCATATGCTCCATTTTTTAGAAAACCATGATGAACAACGAATTGCTAGTTCTGATTTTGCAGGTTTAGCGGAAAAAGGTAAGCCAGCAATGGTTGTTTCAACAACAATTAGCACATCTCCAACAATGATTTATTTTGGTCAAGAAGTGGGGGAGCCAGGGGCTGAAAATGCTGGTTTTGGAAGTCCAACCAGAACATCTATTTTCGATTATATA
This sequence comes from Lutibacter sp., assembly GCF_013041805.1. Lineage (GTDB taxonomy): Bacteria > Bacteroidota > Bacteroidia > Flavobacteriales > Flavobacteriaceae > Lutibacter. Next base: position 52,334 of record NZ_JABDRI010000020.1, on the reverse strand, counting down.
GGAGTTCCTCATCATCAAAGGTGGATGAATAATGGGGAATTTGATGGTGCACAATTATCAAAAAAAGAACGAAGTTTAAGAGGTTTTTACAAGAAATTATTGAATTTTTCAATTAGTAGTAGTGCTTTAATGGGTGATTATAAGGAGATTCATTTCTTCAATCGAGAACAAACTCAAAACTACAATCACCGTGTATTTTCATTTGTACGATGGTCTGCAAAGGAAAAATTAATAATTGTATCAAATTTTGATGCTGAAGAGAGTTATGATTTTGAATTACAAATTCCAGAAAATATTATTGCAGCTTGGAATTTGAAAGATGGAACCTATGGTTTAGTAGATCAGTTATACGATTCGCCTTCTTCCGAATTGAAAGTTGAGCACGGTAAAGGATTTATAAAAATAAAAATAAACACTTTAGAATCTTTCATTCTAAAAGTAAAAAATTAGAAAAATTAATAGAGTTTAAATAGTTAAAAGAATATGTTTTAGATAGGATTTTTTCTTTAATTTTGAAGCGAAATCGTTTTAGTGAATAAAGGCTATATTTGTAGGAAGAAAATCCTTTAAAAAGTAATTTTGTGACATATTTTTAATTAATGAATGAACCTATAAAAAAGATTGCAGTTCTAACCTCAGGTGGAGATGCTCCAGGTATGAACGCAGCTATAAGAGCGGTAGTCAGAGCATGTAGTTATTATAGTATTGAATGTGTTGGAGTTTATAGAGGATATCAAGGTTTAATTGAGGGTGATTTTGAAATTATTTCATCACGAAACGTTAGTAATATTATCAACAAAGGTGGTACAATTTTAAAATCTGCTCGTTCTTTAGAATTTAAGACTAAAGAGGGAAGAGCAAAGGCGTATAAGAACCTTAAAGAACATGGAGTTGGAGGTTTAATTCTAATTGGAGGTGATGGTACTTTTACAGGTGGATTGAAATTTATGCAAGAATTTAATTTTCCGTTAGTAGGTATCCCAGGAACGATTGATAATGATATTTATGGAACTGACAATACAATTGGCTATGACACAGCATTAAATACAGTTGTTGAGGTTATTGATAAAATTAGGGACACAGCAAGTTCTCACAATAGATTGTTTTTTATTGAAGTAATGGGAAGAGATGCTGGTTTTATAGCACTAAATGCAGGTATTGGAGCGGGGGCAGAAGAAATTTTAATTCCTGAAAAAAATATAGGATTAGAAAAGTTTGTGGAGTCTCTTAACAAAGGTAAAGATAGTGGAAAAACATCGAGTATTGTTGTTGTTTCTGAAGGAGACAAAATTGGAAAGAATGTTTTTGAATTAGCAGATCATATCACGGAAAGTTTTCCTGAATATGATATAAGAGTTTCTGTTTTAGGTCATATGCAGCGTGGAGGTTCTCCAAGTTGTTTTGATAGAGTACTAGCAAGCAGGTTGGGAGTTGCGGCGGTTGAAGCGTTATTAGATAAATCAACAGGTGTAATGATTGGAATTACAGAAAATAAAATATCAAAGGTAGAGCTTGAAAAAGCAATTAAAATGAATAATGATATTAACAAAGAATTATTAAAAGTTGCTGAAATAACTTCAGTATAAATAGAGAATAATAATAGAAATCAATAAAAATAAATTAAAATGTCAACAGTTAAAATAGGAATTAACGGATTTGGTAGAATTGGAAGAATTGCTTTTAGAGTAGCAGCAAGTAGACCAAATGTAGAAGTAGTAGGAATTAATGATTTATTAGCAGTAGATCATTTAGCATATTTATTAAAATATGATTCAGTTCATGGACAATTTGATGGAACCATTGAAGTGAAAAATGGAAATCTAGTAGTAAACGGAAATGAAATTAGAGTTTCTGCAGAACGTAACCCAGAAGATTTGAAGTGGGATGCCGTAGGAGCTGAGGTGGTACTAGACTGTACAGGAATTTTTACAAATCTTGAAGGAGCTCAAAAACACATTACTGCTGGAGCTAAAAAAGTGGCAATTTCTGCCCCATCGGCAGATGCACCAATGTTTGTTATGGGTGTAAATCATAAAAATATTACAGCTGCAGATACCATAGTATCAAATGCATCTTGTACAACCAACTGTTTAGCTCCAATAGCTAAAGTTATTAATGATAAATTTGGAATAGTTGAAGGTTTAATGACAACTGTTCATGCTGCAACAGCAACTCAATTTACAGTTGATGGTCCTTCTAAAAAAGATTTTAGATTAGGTCGTGCATCATTAAACAACATTGTACCAGCATCAACAGGAGCTGCAAAAGCAGTAGGGAAAGTAATTCCTGAATTAAATGGAAAATTAACAGGTATGGCATTTAGAGTTCCAACTGTTGATGTATCTGTAGTTGATTTAACTGTAAGATTAGAAAAAGGTGCGTCTTTTGAAGAGGTAAAAGCAGCTATTAAAGATGCTTCTGAAAATGAATTAAAAGGAATTTTAGGATATACAGAAGAGGGTGTTGTATCTCAAGATTTTGTATCTGAACCAAGAACATCTGTTTTTGATGCAAATGCAAGTATTGGGCTAAATGACAATTTTGTTAAATTAGTATCTTGGTATGATAATGAGTTTGGTTATTCAACTAAATTAGTAGATTTAGCTGAGTATATTCACTCAATTAAATAAATAAATTTAATTCACAAAAAATGATTTTACTAGCAGATGGTGGTTCAACCAAAGCTGATTGGATTCTTTTAGATAATTCAGGAAAACAAATATTTAAGACGAGAACCGAAGGTTTAAATCCTGAAATATTAAATACTGAGTTGATATTTAGTAGAATTCAAGAAAATCAAGATTTAATGAGTTGCAAAGAAAGTATAACAAATGTTTATTTCTATGGTGCGGGTTGTGGTACGGAAAGACTTACTAGTCTTTTAGCTTCTACTTTTAAATCATTTTTTGTGAATGCTAAAATTGTTGTTAAAGAGGATACATATGCCGCAGTTTATGCGGTGACTTCAAAACCAGGAATTGTATGTATTCTGGGTACAGGATCTAATAGTTGTTATTTTGATGGTGAGAATGTTGACGCTAGAGTACCTTCATTAGGTTATATATTAATGGATGAAGCAAGTGGTAATTATTTTGGAAAAAAGTTAATTAGAGATTATTATTACCATAAGATGCCAAAAGAAATTGCGAAACAATTCGAAGAGGAATTCGATTTAGATGCGGATACTATTAAAAGAAATATTTACAAAGAAGAAAATCCAAATGCATATTTAGCCCATTTTGCTGAATTTATTTTAAAAAATAAGCGTAATTGCTATTTTAATAAAATCTTACATAAGGGAATGAAAGATTTCTTTAAAAATAGAATTTTACCATATTCAGAGTCTAGTAAAGTTCCAGTTCATTTCGTCGGATCTATTGCATTTTTTGCACAAGATATTATTACCGATGTTGCGAGATATCATATGATTAATGTTGGCAATATTGTTAGAAGACCAATAGATGGTTTAATAGAACATCATAGAGAAAAATTAAAGTTAGAACAAGTCTAAAACACGTTCTAAAGCCATTCCTCTAGACCCTTTGATAAGAACCGTAGCATTATTAATTTGTAAATGACCATTAAAAGAAGTTTTGAAATTTTCAAAGCTATCATAGATAAACGCATCTTTTGCTTTAGTATTAGAAAAGGCTTTTCCTATTAGGTAAATCTTATCAAAATTATAGTGAATAGCTAAATCAGCAATTTTCTGATGTTCTTTTTTGCTGTCTTCTCCTAATTCAAACATATCTCCCAAAAATACTATTTTACGACTATCTTTTAATTGATGAAAATTTTCTAGAGCGGCTTGCATACTAGTTGGGTTTGCATTATAAGCATCTAAAATAATACGCGTAGAACCCTTTTCTATGATTTGAGAGCGATTATTTGTTGGAGTATAATTTTCAATAGCATTTTTAATATTTTGTGTTGATACTTTAAAATAGTCTCCTATGGCTATTGCTGCAGCAATATTCGTATAATTATATTTTCCAATTAATCTGCTCTTAATTTGTATGTTTTTAAATTGAATTATAACAAATGGACTAGCCTCTTTAAATTCAATTTTTTCTTGATTAAAGTATATAGACTTAATACCTTTTGCCTGCTTCAGCTGCAATTTATCATCTTTATTTAAAAAAGCTATTCCACCTGAGTTTCTTAAGGAATCATACAATTCAGACTTCCCTTTAATAATTCCTTTTACCCCTCCAAATCCTTCTAAATGAGCTTTTCCAAAGTTTGTTATATAACCGAAATTTGGTTTGGCAATATGACATAAAAATTCTATCTCTTTTACATGATTTGCACCCATTTCAACAATACCAATTTCAGTTGTGGGTGTCATTGATAAAATAGTGAGTGGTACTCCAATATGATTATTTAAATTACCACTAGTTGCTACAGTATTGTATTTTTGACGTAGAACAGCATTTATTAGTTCCTTTGTGGTTGTTTTCCCATTACTTCCTGTAAGTGAAATAATAGGAATATCGAGCTGTTTTCTATGGAAATTAGCCAAATTTTGAAGTTCTTCAAGGGCATTTTCTACTAGAATTGTTTTTGAATTTATGTTATATTTGGCATCATCAATAACAGCATAGCTAGCTCCATTTTTTAGCGCATCAATTGCAAATATATTTCCATTAAAGTTTTCGCCTTTTAGCGCAAAATAAATACTTCCATTTCTTATTTTACGTGAATCTGTATCAACCAAATGAGATGTACAGTATAGCTTATATAATTCTTCAATTTTCATAGTTTAAATATAAAAAAAACCTCACTGAATATTCAATGAGGCTTTTATTATTTCAAATAATCTGTTAATATCTAATTTTAGTTGTTGTTGGTTTTCTCCTTTTCGGAGTCATTGTACCTAATCGATCGGTTGCACATCTAAAACCAATATAATTTGTAGCCATATATTCTGGTAAATATCTTCTTTGAGAAGGATCTAACCAGTATTCTCTATCTTTCCAAGAACCACCTTTATAAACTCGTGATTTATCACTTATTAGAGTTGTTCTTTTTTCTTCATCATATTGTTGCATTAATAAACCACTTTCACCAATAACTCTTGGTTTAATTGGAGAGTTATACATTCTAGGTTTTGTTTCTAACTCATCTTCATCTTTATTGTATAATTTTGTAGAGGCTAAATCCCCATCTCTAGAATCAACGTTATAAGCTTTTTCATAATTATTTCTCATATATGCATCACGGTCAGAAATTGGTACATATTTAATACTACCTGGTAAATTTTTAGGTATTATTTTTCCATTATCTAATGTGTCATATTCTATGGAAGCATCATCAACCATCACAACTTTTCCGTCTTCACCAATCATTTTTTTAGTAAAAATATTACCTCTAAAATAATTAAAATCATTCGCGTCATTATCTACAATTGGTCTATAAACGTCAGCAACCCATTCAGCCACATTTCCAGACATATCGTATAGCCCAAATGCGTTTGGATCGTATTGTTTCACTCTGTTTGTTATATCTGCACCATCATTACTCCATCCAGGTATTCCACTGTAATCTCCTTTCCCTTGTTTAAAGTTAGCGAGTTGATCACCTTTAACTCTTTTATTTTTGTTACGAGTATATTTACCGTCCCACGCATATTTTTTCCGTCCTCTTATATTATTATATTCTCTTTTTTCAATAATAGCTTTTGCTGCATATTCCCATTCTGACTCTGTTGGTAATCTAAATTTAGGTGCTAAAACACCATCAGCTACTTTTACATGTCTTCCAGTAAAAGCTCCTCTAGAAGGTCTTGATTGCCCTTTTTTTCTTTTAGTATTAGAGGGTAGTCCTTTGTTATATATTGTTGAGTCTCCATTAAACAATAAATATGGATTTTCTAAGTAGCTATCTGTAGTAAAATTGTTTTGACCTTTTACTTCAAGAGAATCACTTTCAAATAATGGATTCAAAACATTAATATCCATCAATATTTTTTCATTTACACGATCACTTCTCCATTTGCAATATTGTGTTGCTTGAATCCAGCTAACACCAACTACCGGATAGTCTGCATATGCAGGGTGTCTTAAATAATTTTCAGTAAGCAATTCATTAGATCCTAATACATCTCTCCAAACCAGCGTATCTGGAACTGCAGAAAGATAAATATCTTTATAGTTTAAATCACTAGGAGGGAAAACTTTTTCCATCCATTCTAAGTAAAATAAATATTCAGAATTTGTAACTTCAGACTCATCAAGGTAAAATGATCTTACTTGTTGTTTTATGGGAGTTGTATTCCAATCAAATAAAACATCATCCTGAACATGTCCCATCGTAAATGCTCCACCTTCAATTAGCACCATACCTGGTGGTGAAATTTGACCTCTAAAATTAGTATTTGAAGAAAATCCTGCAGCTGCTTTATCTTTCGCATCCCAACCGGTTAATGCAGATTTATTTCTGGAAGTTCTATTATGGCAACTAACGAATAACAGTGTGGCTAAAACTATTACTAAAACTCGCGTTACGTTAAATAAATTTTTCATGCTCATGTTCACTTATTAGGGTTTAATAACTCGCAATTTACATTAAATAAATTTTTTCACAAGAAATTATTTTAATAAAATATTAGATTATGTTTTTTTAACGATTGTTTTTGTTCTTTATTATGTGTATTGTTGTAATATGTTAAAAATAACAAACAAAAACTAACGTTATTTATACTATGTACAAGTTAAACAAAATTTTGTTTATTTTCTTTTTTAGTTTTGGGAATTTAATACTTGCTCAACAAACTGAAGTTAAAAGTGTAAAGTTAGACTGGGATGATGGAACTGATTTTGTAATTAATAGCAACAGCAGAATAAGAACTAGTTTAGTTAAAGGTAATTTTGTAGATGAATTTTTAAACCCAACTTATACAAAGAAATGGGAAATACCTAATGGGCTTGAATTGGTTGACTACACTATTTCAGATATAAGTTTTGAAGCATTTTCTAGTCCAACTTCAGGCTTAAATATGAACAAAATCCCAACAAATGTTAATGCAGAATTTAAAATTGTTAATTCTAGAGAACGCACTTATGCAATTTTAAATTTAACTCCACTTTTAAAGGAGGGAAATGTAATTAAAAAAATAATTTCGTTTAATTTAGAGTATTCAACGCGTAAATCATCCGAAAATAAAATTGGTAAAAGTTCAACTGTAAAAAATTCAGTTTTAGCAACTGGCAATTGGTATAAATTTTCAGTTGATGCGACAGGTGTGTATAAAATCGATAGTGATTTTCTAACTAATTTAGGAATTAATATAAATTCAATAAATCCTAAAAATATTCAAATTTATGGAAATGGAGGAGAAATGTTGTCATTTAAAAATAGTGATTTCAGGTATAATGGATTGCAAGAAAATGCAATTTTTGTAGAAGGGGAAAATGATAATAGTTTTGATAGAGATGATTATATTTTGTTTTATGCTAAAGGTCCTCATACTTGGAGAAATTTAGCTAGTAATGATTTGAATGAACTTGAACATCAATTTAATATTTTTTCTGATGCAGCGTATTATTTTATTACAGTAGGAGAAACTGGAGGAAAAAGAATTGCTAATAATAATCCTATTTCGGGTTCGCCAAGTTTGCAAATAAATAGTTATCATGATTATGTTTTTTATGAAAAAGATGAGGTAAACTTATTTGCAGTTGGTCAACAGTGGTTTGGGGATAGTTTTAATATTGAGAATAATCGTAGTTATTTAATTCCTTTTGAAAATATCGACGCTTCTTCAGATATCATTGTAAAAGTGAGAGGTGTTGCAGAATCATCTATTGCAACTCAGATGCAGGTAAAAGTTAATAGTCAAAGTTTGTTCTCATTAAATTTACCGGCTAATGGAGGTTTAACCAAAGCTGTTGCGAGAGAGAATAGTGGTGCAATTTCATTAACGGGAAATTCAGTGAACCTAGATATATCATATAATAATAGCGGCAACCCTTCAGCAAAAGCTTACTTAGATTATATAGAGGTTTTAGGTAAAAAAAGATTAATAGCGACTGGGAATCAGTTTTTATTTAGAAATTTTGATGTTCATAATAATTCTGGAATTTTTGAATATTCAATAGAAAATAGCAATCAAATAACCAAGATTTGGGAGGTAACAGATAGATTAAATCCAACGAATATTATTAATGAATCAAGTACTTCAAACTATAACTTTAAAATTCAAGGAGGGTCATTTAAAGAGTTTATTGTACTCAATGAAAATGACTACTTTACACCTAAAGCAATTGAAAATGTTATAGTTTCGAATCAAAATTTACATAGTTTAACAAATATTGATTACGTAATTATTACTCAAGATTTTTTAGTTGAACAAGCTCAGCTTTTAGCGAACTATCATAACGAAAATTCTAATTTGCTTACTAAGGTTGTTCCTTTACATGAAATTTATAATGAATTTTCTTCCGGTTCACCTGATATTTCAGCAATAAGGGATTTTGTAAAGCATTTGTATGATAATTCAAACACACATCAAATAAAATATGTTTGCTTGTTTGGCGATGCTTCTTACGATTATAAAGATAGAATAGGAGGTAATAATAATATTGTTCCAGTTTTTGAAGCTTATGACAGTTTTAATTTAGCTAATTCATTTGTTACAGATGATTTTTATGGAATGATGGATGGGAATGAAGGTGAAATGAATTCGTTCGAACGACAAGATGTTGTCACAGGAAGAATACCTGTTTCAGACCCATTGCAAGCTGAGCAAGTTGTTAAGAAACTACTAAACTACTACAATATAAATTCTTTTGGTGATTGGAGAACACAAATTACGTTAGTTGCAGATGATATAGACGCCGCAGGTGAGCAAATAATACAAGCTGAATTGGAAAAAATAGCAGATACAATAGCAGTAAATAATCCAATTTTTAATCTAAAAAAAGTGTATATGGATGCATATACGCAGCAGACATCCTCGGGAGGAAATAGATACCCTACAGTAAATATAGAACTTACAAATCAAGTAGAAAAGGGAACTTTACTGGTTGATTATTTTGGTCATGGAGGAGAAGATGGTTGGGCAGCAGAGAGGATTTTAGAAGTTTCTGATATTCAAAGTTGGACCAATGAATTTAATTTACCTTTATTTATTACCATAACTTGTGATTTTTCAAGGTTTGATAACCCTTTAAGAAAAACAGCAGGAGAATTTTTATTTTGGAATGCAAATGGAGGTGCTGGCTCACTAATTTCAACTACAAGAGAAATATTCATTAGTGTAGGGCAAGCTTTAAATGAAAGGTTAATAAAACCTTTACTAAATTTCAATAATGAAAACTACACAATTGCAGAGTCATTAATGAGTATGAAAAATCAATTTTCAACAACACAACGATACTTCATATTTATGCTTGGAGATCCTGCAATGAAACTCAGTATACCAAGTCCGTCTATTCAATTGAAAAAAATTAATGATGTTGATATTTCGCAATCTTTAGATACTATTAAAGCACTTTCTTACATGAAGTTTGAGGGAGAAGTAGCAGATTCTAATGGTGAAATTTTAAACGATTTTAATGGTGAATTAGCAGTTACGGTATTTGATAAATCTATTAATAAAACCACGTTAGATAATGATAATAGAAATATTACAATGCAATTTGATGCGTTAGAAAGCAAGATTTTCAAAGGGAGGTCAACAGTCAAAAACGGAAAATTTATTTTTGATTTTATAGCTCCTAAAGATATTAAAGTTGCTTACGGAAAAGGTAAATTAAGCTTTTATGCAACTGATGAATTAATTGATAAAGCGGGTTATGATCTAGATATAACTATTGGAGGTGTGAATACAAATGCGCCAGAAGATACAACAGGTCCTATTGTGCAATTATTCATGAACGATTTAAATTTTGTAGAAGGTGGTAACACAAGTAACTCACCCTTATTTATTGCGGTTATTGAAGATGAAAGTGGTATTAATACATCAATCACCGCTGTAGACCACGATATAGTTGCAATACTAGATGGAGACCAATCAAATCCTATCATATTAAATGATTTTTATGAAACTGAATTAAATGATTATAAAAAAGGAAAAGTGAATTACCCATTTAAAGACCTATCAGCAGGGTTACACACTTTAATTTTAAAAGTTTGGGATACTTACAATAATTTATCTGAAACAACGTTTTCTTTTTTTGTAGTTGACAGTAGCGATTTGATACTAAGTAATGTGTTAAATTATCCAAATCCATTTGTTAATTATACCGAGTTTTGGTTTAATCATAACAAGGATAATGAGTTATTAAATGTTCAAATACAAATTTTTACTGTTTCCGGTAAATTAGTTAAAACTATTAATGAAACCGTGCAGTCAGAAGGGAATTTATCACGATCGATAGCTTGGAATGGTTTAGATGATTTTGGTACAAAAATAGGAAAAGGAGTCTATATTTATAAGTTAAAAGTTAAATCACTTATTTCCAATGCTAAAGCAGAAAAAATTGAAAAACTAGTAATACTTCAATAATATATTAAGATATTTGTAAAATTAAATTACCAAATAAATGAGAAAAGGAATCATATTAGCTCTTGCAATTTCATTAATATTCACAAAATTTTATTCACAAGAAGCTCAAAACACTATAACAACAGCCGCACCTTTTTTACTTATTGCTCCTGATGCTAGAGCAGGAGGTATGGGAGATATTGGTGTTGCAACTTCTCCAGATGCGAATTCTCAGCATTGGAATGCGTCAAAATTTGCATTTATGCCTTCTCAATTTTCCGTTGGTATTGTTTATACACCTTGGTTAAGAGAACTTACAAATGATGTTTTTTTAGGAGGATTTTCTTTTGCCAATAGAATTGATGATAGGAGTGCATGGGCAACAAGTTTAAAATATTTTAATCTAGGTCAAATAGATTTAACCGATATAAATGGAGCGCCTGAAGGAACTGAAAAGTTAAATGAATTTTCTTTGGATGCCTCGTATTCACTAAAGTTAAGTGAAACTTATGCAATGGGTGTAACAATGCGTTATATTCGTTCTGATTTAGGTATTGAATCTGCTAATTCAACCATACAACCAGTAAATACATTTGCCGTTGATATCTCTGGTTATTTTCAATCTGATGAAAAAAACTATGGTAACTTTAATGGGATGTGGAGAGGAGGATATAATATATCTAATATTGGTCCAAAAGTTTCTTATACAGATGATGGACTTGAAAATTTTATTCCTACAAATTTGAAAATAGGAGGAGGTTTTGATTTTATTTTGGACACCTTTAATAAGGTAAGTGTAAATTTAGAATTCAATAAATTGTTAGTACCAACGCCGAGTATTTCCGTAAATGATGATGGTGAGGCTCCATATGTGCAAGACGACGTCGGTTTTGTTAGTGGTATGTTTAGTTCTTTTGGAGATGCTCCAGGTGGATTTAGCGAGGAATTGAAAGAGTTTACTTGGGCTCTAGGTGCTGAATATATGTATGATCATTCGTTTGCTATTAGAGCTGGTTACTTTAATGAAAGTGATTTAAAGGGAGCTCGTAAATATTTTACACTAGGTTCAGGATTTAAATTTAAAAGTACGAGATTAGATATATCTTATTTATTTAATGCTTCAAATATTAACAATCCTTTAGAAAATACATTAAGATTTTCGTTAGCCTTTGATTTTGGAGAATTATTTGAAATACATTAGTATTTAAATCGCTAACAACCTGTTGAAATAATCTAATAAGAGATAGAAGATAACTTGATGAAAAAAGTTGAAATAAAAACTAAAATTACCGTTTTTGATTCTTTGGAAGAGCTTTCAAGCTCAGCAAAAAATTTAATGAATAAAGCTATTGAAGCAAAGAAAAGTGCCTATGCACCCTACTCTAAATTTAAAGTTGGAGCTGCGTTTCTTCTGGAAGATGGTACAATTGTCACAGGAAACAATCAAGAAAATGCAGCATATCCATCAGGGATGTGTGCAGAGCGGGTAGCAATCTGGAAAGTGTCTTCAGAATATCCACATCTTAAAATTTTAAAATTAGCCATTACGGCGAGTTCATCTGCACAAATTACGAGAGAACCCGTAGCACCTTGTGGCGCTTGTAGACAAACTTTATCTGAATATGAATTAAAGCAAAAAGATGAAATTGAGGTCTATTTTATGGGTGAAGTAGGGAAAGTAATAAAAACAGATTCCTTATTAGATTTACTTCCAATTGCCTTTGATAAGTCGTTTTTATAGCAGGCATTATGAAAGATGATATTAAAAATAAAGAAGACATTTATAAACTAGTAAAGTACTTTTATATAAAATTAATGAGTGATGCAGAAATGCATCATTTTTTTATTAATTTTAGGAATCCGAAATTATTAGAAGAGCATTTACAAGTATTAGTAAGTTTTTGGGACAATGTGTTATTTTACTCAGGTGGGTATCGTAAAAATGCAATGAAACCACATATGCAATTGCATCAAACAAAACCTTTTGAAGCTAAGCACTTTAAGCGCTGGTTATCAATATTTAATGGTTCTATTGATGACTTGTTCTTTGGGCGAACTGCACAAACTGCGAAGGAAAAAGCGTTGTCTATAGCCACCGTAATGGAAATTAAAATTTCAGCACTAAATTCTTAATACATTTTTACATTTGAACATCAATTTTTTAGCATGAATATACAATCAGTAATTACAGGAACAGGGAGTTTTATTCCTTCACAAATTAAAAAGAATTCCGATTTTTTATCAAATCAATTTTTAAATGATGATGGAACTTCAATGGAGTATGAAAATGAAGTTGTAATAGAAAAATTTAAAGCGATAACCGGTATTGAAGAAAGGAGATATGCAACAGATGATTTAACATCATCGGATTTAGCATTTTTTGCTGCGCAAAAAGCAATTGATGATGCTCAAGTAAATCAAGAAGAATTGGATTATATAATTTTGGCACATAATTTTGGAGATGTAAAAAGCACGGCAATTCAAAGTGATATTTTGCCAAGTTTAGCTTCAAGAGTAAAGCACAAATTAGGAATTAAAAATCCTAGTTGTGTGGCTTACGATATTCTTTTTGGATGTCCTGGGTGGATTCAAGGAGTAATTCAAGCAGAAGCCTTTATAAAGGCTGGAATTGCAAAAAAATGTTTAGTTATTGGAACAGAAACATTATCTAGAGTTGTTGATCCTTATGATAGAGATTCAATGATATATTCTGATGGAGCAGGTGCTTGCGTTATTGAGGCTGTTAAAAATGATTCTTCTTCGGGAATTTTAAGTCATATAGCACAAACAGATGCTTTAGATGAGTGCTATTATTTGTATTTTGGAAAATCATTTGATCAAGCTGCAGACGAAAACATTAGGTACATAAAAATGTATGGTCGAAAAATTTATGAATATGCCTTAAATAATGTTCCTTTAGCCATGAAAAAAGCATTGGACAAAACAGGTATAGATATCGCTGAAGTAAAAAAGATATTTATTCATCAGGCTAATGAAAAAATGGATGAGGCCATTATAAAACGTTTTTATAGATTGTACAAAACAAAACTTCCAGAAGGTATAATGCCTATGAGTATTCATAAACTAGGAAATAGTTCAGTTGCTACTGTACCAACCTTATTTGATTTAGTTAAACGTGGTAAAGTTGAAAATCAAGAAATTAAGAAAGGAGATGTTGTAATATTGGCTTCAGTTGGAGCAGGAATGAATATTAATGCTATTGTATACAAATATTAATTTATCTTGAGTCATTAGTAAAGCTTAAAATTTATATAAAAGGTGTTATTTTTTAAATAAAAGGTTTGTTTTTGGTTATAATTGGTTATTTAATTGTATATTTATAACGTTAAAAATAGTAAAAACCTCTTAAAACTATTAAATTATGAAAAAAATTATCCTTTTAGCTATATTTTTATTGAGTATATCTTATAGCTGTCAAACAAATGATGAATTTGAAATTTTAGAAGCGAACTCGTTTGAATTCAGTGTCAGCACAAATGATTTTACAGATTTAAATTTTAGAAATTCAGAGACTGCATGTTTCACAACGCCATTAATTGCTGGACAAAATTATACAGCTGGTAGAATTGATGTGGAGATAGTAAATGAAGATGGTACCAATTATGTTTATATAAGTTATATCACCAATGATGAATGGATTATTAAACTTACTCATTTATATGCCGGTGATAGAGAAGGAATTCCCGAAACTAAAAAAGGAAATCCAAAACCAGGAGTTTTCGAAAAACGAATGGATTACGAAGCAAATATTATTTCAAAGTTTGAAGTTGAATATAAAATACCTGCAGAAGCATTTGAAGAATGTTTTTATATAGCGGCACATTCAGAAGTTGAGAGAATAGATGATAAAGGAGTTGTTATCCAACGTGAAACAGGATGGGGACAAGGAGAAGGATTTGAAGGAGATAGTTGGGCAATGTATTTTGAATTTTGCAAAAATTTATGCGGAGATGAACTAACCGACATTAGATAATTAGAGCAAATATTACAACCAAAAGGGCTTCAGATGAAGCCCTTTTTTATTTTTATAAAATTGAAAATCTCAAATTCAATAATTAATTTTATAATTTGAAAACATATATTTAAGTATATAATTTAATACTTTAGCAAAAAATAATTTTAATGTATTATTTAAAGCATATAGGAAAGTACTTTATCATGCTAAGGCAAGTTTTTAGAAAACCACAAAAATGGTCGGTTTTTAGAGAAATGTTGTTTAGGGAAATCGATGATTTAGGATTAAAATCATTAGGAATCATAATGTTTATTTCTTTTTTTGTTGGAGGTGTGGTTGCTATACAAACAGCGTTAAATGTTGATAGCCCTTTTATCCCAAAATATTTAATAGGTTTTGCCACAAAAAGAGGTATTATTTTAGAATTTGCACCAACATTTATGTCGATTATTTTAGCAGGAAAAGTAGGTTCTTATATAACTTCTAGTATGGGGACTATGCGAGTGACAGAGCAAATAGATGCCCTAGAAGTGATGGGAATTAATTCATTAAACTATCTAGTTTTACCAAAAATACTGGCAGCATTATTTTTCTATCCTTTACTTATATTACTCTCTATGTTTTTGGGAATAGTAGGTGGATATTTTGCAGGTTTATTAACAGATTTATTTTTTAGTGAAGATTTTATTTATGGTATTCAACTTGATTTTGATCCTTATTTTATTAAATATGCATTAACAAAAACAGTTGTTTTTGCTTTTATCATAACCACGATTCCTGCATATCATGGTTTTTATGTTAAAGGAGGGTCATTAGAAGTCGGAAGGGCAAGTACAAGAGCTGTTGTTTGGACAAGTATTGTTATAATTTTATTAAACTATTTTTTAACTCAAATGCTACTAGGATAAATGATTGAAGTTAAAAATTTATATAAAGAGTTTAACGGAGTACCAGTATTAAAGGGTATTTCAACTACTTTTGAAAAAGGAAAAACTAATTTAATAATTGGCCAAAGTGGTTCTGGTAAAACAGTTTTTTTAAAGTGTTTGTTAGGTTTACACATTCCTGAAAAAGGGAAAATATGTTTCGACGGAAGGATTCATACAGAGCTAGGAATTAAACAACGCAGACAATTGAGGCAGGAAATGGGAATGGTTTTTCAAGGAGGTGCTCTGTTTGATTCTCTAACTATTGAAGAAAATATTATGTTCCCGTTAAAAATGTTTGCCAATAAACCAAACTCTGAAATGCTCGATAGAGTAAATGTTGTTTTAAATAGGGTTAATTTGGAAAATGTAAATAAAAAATTTCCAGCACAATTATCTGGTGGAATGCAAAAACGTGTTGCAATTGCACGAGCAATTGTAATGAATCCTAAATATTTATTTTGTGATGAGCCAAATTCAGGTTTAGATCCAAGAACTGCAACTGTTATTGATAATTTGATTCAAGAAATTACGAAAGAATATCAAATGATTACCATTATTAATTCACATGATATGAACTCTGTAATGGAAATTGGAGAAAAAATCATCTTTTTAAAAGATGGTAAAAATGCATGGGAAGGCTCTAATGAGGAAATATTTAAAACTGAAAATGAGGCTGTTGTAGATTTTGTCTATTCTTCAAATTTATTTAAGCAAGTTAGAGAAGCTTATCTCAATAAAACAAAATAAAAAAGAAGTTTGTTTTATTAAAATATACTTTTATATTTGCACCCGCTAAAAAGGAATAATTAGACCTGGTAGCTCAGTTGGTAGAGCACCTCCCTTTTAAGGAGGTGGTCCTGGGTTCGAGCCCCAGCCAGGTCACAAAAACTTCTCAAATTTGAGAAGTTTTTAAGTATAAATTTTCGGTGAGATACTCAAGTGGCCAACGAGGGCAGACTGTAAATCTGCTGCGCAAGCTTCGAAGGTTCGAATCCTTCTCTCACCACAAAAAAACCTCAAACATTTGTTTGAGGTTTTTTTGTGAGTTTTACTTTTCTTTTAATTCACCATTAGTGTATCTAAGTTCAATCTTGTTTTAAGCCATTTTTTTAAAAGAACTTTTTGCTCAATCGTATTAGGTATTGAGTCGTACCATTTTGTATTAAAAACAGTTAAGGTATCAACAGCATTAAAGTTTGTATTTATTAATTTCGCATAGCTAAGCTGTGATAGTCCATTATAATTTATTTGAGCTTCTTTACTAATTTGTATGAATGGAATTTGACTATCGTAATATTTTGACAATTCAGATTCTAGTAATTTAATTTTATCCTCTTTCTCTTTAATGGATTCATCTCGTGATGAAATTATTTTTTGATTTTGAACATACAAATCGGTTAGGTTTTTTACTTCATTACGTAAGTCAGAGTCATCAATACCTTCTTGTATAATTAATTGCGTTCCTGTTAAGCCATATTCTGGTAGTTTGGCAATCCAGTTTTCTTTTTTTTCTTTAGAAAGCTTATTTCCATAAATAACAATTTTAACACTATTATTTTTGTAGTCTATATTTTCATCAACTTCATCAATAATACTAATACCACTCTCTTTTACGTCACTAATTAAATGTTTAGCAGCTTGTTTGAATTGATTTTCTTGAAATAAATTAAAGAACATAAATATACTTCCTGAAAAAACAATAAGAGCTACAAATGAAGCCAATCTTGCGATACGTTTCCTTTTTGCAGAATTAATATATTTAAGCATTGGAAATCGTAAAAACTTTACAATAACAAATGTAGCTAGAGCAATAAAAATGGTATTTATTGTAAAAAGAAACATAGCACCTCCAAAATAACTTAAATTACCTGTGGCTAGCCCAAAACCGGCAGTACAAAGCGGTGGCATTAATGCGGTTGCAATCGCTACACCAGCAATAGTGTTGGTTTGTTGATTTCGCCTACTCAACGCTATAATCAAGGCCAATCCACCAGCTATTGCAATAAAAACATCTCGAACATCTGGCGCAGTTCTTGCTAAAAGCTCGGGAGTTTCATCTCTGAAAATAGGAATTAGAAAAAAAGCGAAAGAAGTAGCCAAACTCAACCCAATCATAACACCTAAGTTAATTAGAGAGCGTTTTAAGGTATCAATATCATTTATTCCAATAGACAAGCCAACACCTAAAATTGGACCCATTAATGGAGAAATAAGCATCGCTCCAATTACTACTGCAGTTGAACTTACGTTTAGACCAATCGAAGCAATTAATATTGAAAACACAAGTACCCAAGCAGTGTGTCCCTTCATTGAAATATTGCCCTTTATATCTTCAATAGTTCCCTTTCTATCGGTATCCTGCGATATATCTAATAAGTCAAATAGAAATTGTTGAATTCCTGCCCATAACCCTTTAAAATCTTGATCTTTTATAGGTTTAGTTTCGTTAGATTGATTATCATTCGTGTTTTCCATAATTCAAATAGTTTAAACAAACTTATCTCCAAATTGAGATTTTACATCCAAAGTAATTTCTTTTATTTCTTGTTCTTTATTTTTAGGGCAAATTAATATTACATCTTCTTTCTCTACTACAATATAATCTTCTAATCCTTGAATAACAACTCGTTTACCAGTTTGTGTTCGTACAATATTATTTCTTGAATTTCTATAAATAACTTTTCCGTTAACAGTTGCATTATTATTGATGTCTTTATTTAATTTAGAATAAAGAGATCCCCAAGTTCCCAAATCATTCCATCCAAAGTTTACAGGTAAAACAAACACATTAGTTGCTTTTTCTAATATTCCAAAGTCAATTGAAATATTTTGTGAAGATGCATAATTTTCTTCAATAAAACTCAATTCAGAAGTTGTGTTGTAACAAATAGCACCTTTATTAAATAAAGAAAACATCTCGGGTAAATTAGTTTCAAAAGATTTTAAAATACTTTTTACACTCCAAACAAAAATACCAGCATTCCAAAGATAATTTCCATTTTGAATAAACGTAATAGCAGTTTCTAAATCCGGTTTTTCAGTGAAGTTTGCTACTTTTTTAATGGTATCCTCAGCATGTTCAAATTGAATATATCCATAACCTGTATTTGGACTTGATGGTTGAATTCCAAGTGTCATTAGAGCATCGTGTTCTTCACAAAAATTAAATGAGGTTTGTACGTTTTTTAAAAATGTTGTTTCGTCGTCAATCAAATGATCTGAGGGTGCCACAATCATAATTCCATCAGGGTTTTCATTGTAAATTTTTAAAGCGCTATATAATATACAAGGAGCGGTGTTTCGCATAGTAGGTTCCAATAGTAATTGGTTTGATAATACTTTTGGAAGTTGCTCTTGAACTAAATCTTCGTATTTTTTATTAGTTGCTATTAGAATATTTTCTGATTTTATTAAATTTTCGAAGCGATTAAATGTTTGCTGAATGAGTGTACTTCCAGTTCCTAGCATGTCATGAAACTGTTTTGGAAATTGTTGCGTACTTAAAGGCCAAAATCGAGATCCAACACCACCAGCCATAATTACGGCATAATAATTTTTATTCATTTTCTTCTGTTAAAGTTACTTGCGCATTTCGATTGAATAAATAGATTTTACTACTACTTAGTTCCACGCACTCAAATCTGGTTCTTCTTTTGTTTCCTCTTTTAAAGGATTTATTTTTGAATGTAAAAATACTTCCGTGTTCTAGTTCAAATATAAAACTCTTTCCTGACATTGCATCATACTGTTTTAGAGCATAGTTTAAATGTACATCTGAACCGGTACTTGCTTTTGGGTTTTTTAGATAATTTGCTAAATAGGGTAATAAATTTTGAGGGAAGATATTAGGCTGCAGAAAAGGTAACATTAAATGTTGAAAATTTTGTTTCCATTCAATACCGTGTGGTTTAACTCTTCCATGTTGTTTGTACGTAAAAAAATGTGCTATTTCATGAATAAGCGTTAATAAAAATTGGTATTCATTAAGGCTATTGTTAACTGTAATTTGAAGAGAGCCATTTGTATTTTTTTTAAAGTCTCCATGTTTTGTAGTTCGATTTTTCACAATTTTTATATGAATTGGATGGTTTGAAAGAATGTCTTCAACCAAACAAACAGCATTTTCAGGAATATATTTTAAAAGTGTTTCAGTCATACATTAAGGAGTGGAAGAAGATACTTCTACAATCTTTCCATTTTGAAATTTGTGTCCGTTTATTGCAAAATTGTATATGTATTCAGCCATTTCGAAAGCTGAGACTGGAGCTTTATATCCTGGAAAAGCTTCTTCTAGCATTTCGGTTTGAACAGCACCTAAAGCCAAAACGTTGAATGATATTTGTCGCTCTTTATATTCTTCAGCTAATAATTCAGTAAGTGTTATTAAAGCCCCTTTTGATGAACTATAAGCTGCTAAACCTGGGAATTTTGAACTTCCTTGAACTCCACCAATACTGCTAATATTAACAACGTGACTTCCTTTTTTGAGGTATGGAATTAATTGACGTGTTAATTCTGCTACACTAAATACATTTATTTGGAAAACAGATAAATAATCGGCCGATGTAAGTTCTTCAAACGGTTTATTAATTAATTTGCCAGCATTGTTAATTAAAACATCTACAGATTTCCAATTAGATGTAACAAAATTAGTTACTTTCTTTACTTCTGAATCTTTTGATAAATCAATGGAAAGTGTTGTAATATTTTTGATGTTTAGATTTTTTAAAGGTTCAGCGTTTCTTGATAAAGCCAAAACTTTATATCCGCTTTTGGCAAATAGTTGTGCCAGTTCAAAGCCTATTCCTCTGCTAGTTCCTGAAATTATTACATTTCTCATTTCTTTAAATTTATTGCGATTCAAACTTATTAATAATTTGATATATTTGGCTAAAATATAATATTTTCCCTTGCTATATATAAAAATTAGGGCATTTTATTACTAAACCTCTACGAATGATTGAAATCGAAACAGAAAGAATTATATTACGTGAATTTACATTAGAAGATTGTGAAGCTGTTTTTGAATTTTCAATGAATAAAGAAGTCCAAAAATATACAGGAGACGTTACTTTAGAAACCGTTGAAGAGGCAAAAAGTATTATTAAAAATGTTTGGTTTTCAGATTATAAAAAATATGGTTATGGTAGATGGGCTGTAGTGTATAAGCCTGAAAATAAGGTTATTGGTTTTGCAGGACTTAAATACTTACCCGAATTAAATGAAACTGATATTGGTTATCGTTTTTTACCTGAATATTGGGGAAAGGGAATAGCTACTGAAGTTTCAAAGGAAATTATTAAATATGGATTTGAAATATTGAAATTAGATAGAATTATTGGTATTACAATGCCTAAAAATATAGCTTCATATAAAGTACTTGAGAAAATTGGAATGAATTTCTATAAATTTGATGTATATAAAGGGGAAGACGAAAATATAAAGTACAATTGGCACCAAATTACTAAAGAAAACTATTTTAATAAGTAGTTTAATTAAAAATTATATGCTGATAAGCTCCAATATCAGCAGGTAAAGATCTTAAAGTTCCTAGAATATCTTCAGGAACTAAAATTGTTCCATTGGAATTGGCTTGCTCTATTCCATCAGAATTTTCTCCAATAATGAATTGGTTTGTAAACGGATCTTTAAAATCGGACTTTCCATTAAAGATATTTTCTGAAAAATGATTTTCATCTTCAAAATTGTATGTAGGTATATTTACATAGGAATTATTGAAATCATTAAATTTAATCAAGTTGTTCTGAAAGAAATAATTAAACTGAGAACCTTCAACCTTATCAATAGCCAATTCTATATTGTTATTTCCGTCGATTATACAATTCGTGAAATTCGCTTGAAGTAAATCTCGTGTTTCAATAATTTGGTTATTTCCATCAGAATATGAAAAGAAGTTATTTACTAAAACACTCGGATATTGGCGCAAACTACTATTCCAAAAATTTGTAAAAGTTGAATGCGTAAAATTATAAGTACCACCAATTGTGCAAGCTAGAGAAGCTTGACCACTATTGTTTATGACTAAATTTTCACCTATAATATTAGTTTCTCTTCCTAAAATTCCATAGTTTAAACTGTTATATATTTGAGTGTTTTTAATTGTTAAAGTAGGGGTAATGGTACTTCCAATAGAATCAATAATAATTCCAGCGGAAGCATTTTTAATAACTGTATGATTAATAGAATGATTTGTACTTCCAGCTCTTAACCAAATTGCTCCCCATTGTCCTGAAACATCATTAAACTCAGGCTCTAGTCGATCTCCTTCAATTAAAACGTTGTTATTAAGTTCTCCTTCAATAGTGAGTGTGGCATTTTTATCAACAATTAAACCTGAATTTGAGTGAAAATGAATACGAGCTCCAGCTTCAACAGTAAGTGTTTTAGTTGACGGAACTGCGCAATAACCATAGATAACGTACGGCTTTTCAGCCTTAAAAATAGTATTGTCTTCTAAATAAAAACCTCTAACATTTAATTGATTTCCTTCAGCATCAATACCAATATTGATTGTTTCAACTAAGCCAGTTAAATCTTTAGATGGGAACAGAAAATGTGCATCTTTTACCAAGGTTATTAGTTTAACATCTTGCAGATTTTCTCCATTGTCAAAAAGAATTTCATCTGAATAAATTGGATTTGTAATTTGGCTATAATCTATGGTAGTTTCAATAAAAATATAGATACTGTCTTTAGCTAAAATTTCTACATCTTCAAATAGTTTGCCAGGGACTCCATCAACATTTAATCTGTAAAATGAATTTTCACCTTTTCCTAATTGAATAGAAGGTATTGAAATGGCATCACTACTTTTATTATAAACTTTTAAGTTGTAAGTGCTTGAACCAATGTTGGTAAAAACAGTATCTAAATAGACGGTGTCTTTTGAGAAAGTAAGATTACCTGAATTTAATTGAGCTGTAAAATCTTTTCTACAAGAAGAGAAAATAAGCAATGCAAGAGCAATTAAAAAAGTTAAATAATAACGCATTCAGGTTGTTTTTGTAAATGTAAAAATAATATAAAGAAGATTATTTTTTAATCAACTCAATTTCGTATAATTTACTCCAATGTTTGCCAGTTACGAAAATTCGATTGTTTTCTTTATCAAAAGCAATTCCGTTTAGTACTTCATCACTGTCATCCAAAGTTTGTTCTTTTAAAATTTCAGCTTTCAAACTGTTTAAATTAGCAACACCTTCAACTTTCCCTGATATTGGGTTTACAATAAGAATTGAATTCTTTTGCCAAATATTGGCATAAATTTTTCCGTTTATATATTCGAGCTCATTCAATTTTTCAACTTTTTGTGTATTAGTATAAGCTTCAATATAACTTTCTTCTTTGAGTGTTTCGGGATTTAAAAACCAAATACGTTCCGTACCATCTGTTTTAATTAATTTTTCACCATTATGTGTTAGTCCCCAACCCTCTTGACTTTTGGTGTATTTAAACTCTTTTTCTTTTTCAAAGGTTTCTACATCATACACAAAGCCAATACCACTTTGCCAAGTTAATTGATAAATTTTGTTCTTAAAAATTGTAATTCCTTCACCAAAGTATGTTTCAGATAAATCTTGTTGTTGAATTATTTTACCAGTTGTTAACTCAACTTTTCGTATTGAAGAAGATCCTTTTCTTCCAGTTCCTTCATATAAAAAGCCGTTATAAAATTCTAATCCTTGCGTGTATGCTCCTTTGTCATGAGGGTACGTATTTATTATTTTATATGTGTAAATGTCTGGAGCAGAATCGGCCATAAAATATATAGGCTTATTTACTTTTTTTGTTTTGTTTTCATAAAAAACAATAGCTGTAATAGTATGTTTACCTAAGGTAAAATCACTAACGTTGAGTTTTGCAGAATTACCAGTACTTTCTATTTTTTTTAAATCTATTGAAAATTGAACGGAGTCTATAGGTTGGTCTCCTTTTTCAGAAATAGAAATTGTTAATTCTTGATTAGTTTGAATTTTATTTGGACTGTTTAAAATAAATGTATATTCACTTTTACAGGAAAATAGTATTACTAGTAGAAAAAAACTTAAAAAATACTTGTATGACATGGTTTAAATAGCG
Organism: Lutibacter sp.; assembly: GCF_013041805.1. Classification (GTDB taxonomy): domain Bacteria; phylum Bacteroidota; class Bacteroidia; order Flavobacteriales; family Flavobacteriaceae; genus Lutibacter. The sequence continues at coordinate 28,840 of NZ_JABDRI010000020.1, read as the reverse complement.
TTTTATGATTTTTTATGTAAATAAAATAAATATTTTGTTTGAAGTTTCAAAAATATAGTTAAATTTGCAGTCTGAAAAATAAAAATAGAATTAAAACGAGTTTACGATGAGAAAAGGTATACACCCAGAAAATTATAGAATGGTAGCATTTAAAGATATGTCAAATGAAGATGTGTTTTTAACTCGTTCAACAGTAAACACTAAAGAAACTCTAGAGGTAGATGGTGTTGAATATCCTTTAGTAAAATTAGAGATTTCAAGAACTTCACACCCTTTTTACACTGGTAAAACTAAGTTAATTGATACTGCAGGACGTATTGACAAGTTCAAAACAAAATATGCTAAATTTAAAAAGTAATTTTTAGTTAAAAATATAAAAAAATCCTCAATGAAAATTGAGGATTTTTTTATGCCAAATTTCTTTTTTTGAAAATATTTTTTTTTAGTTGAAATGCTTTATTTTGGCAATGTTTATGTGTGTATTCCAAATTAAAAATTTGTTGGAATGTCATTTTTTTAAGATACTCAACTCTTTCTTCAATTGCTAATTTACGAAGTTCAGTAAATGGACAATTTTTATTTTCATTTAGAAATGCGCATCCAAATAAAAATTGATGAGAAGCAAATCGATTAGAACTCATAGTTCTACTTTTTTAAGGAATTACCTCTAAAGTTAAAGATTTTTTTTGAAAATTCCTAGCTATTATTAGTTTAGCTATTAATAGTTTCTTTTATCTAGATAATGAATTATTTATATAAAATAAATATCCCTTTATAATTTTCATATAAAGGGATATTTAAAACATATAAGTTGTAGCTATTTATGCTAACATAGTTACTGGGTTTTCAATAAACTGTTTTAAAGTTTGTAAAAAAGCCGATCCAGTTGCGCCATCAACAGTTCTATGGTCACAAGCTAATGTTACTTTCATAGTATTTCCAACAACAATTTCTCCATTTTTAACTACGGGTTTTTGAATAATTGCACCTACTGATAAAATTGCAGAATTTGGTTGGTTTATAATAGATGTAAATTCAGAAATTCCAAACATACCAAGGTTAGAGACTGTAAAAGTGCTTCCATCCATTTCAGCTGGAGTTAATTTCTTTGATTTCGCTCTTATCGCCATATCTTTTACTTCAGCACCAATTTGAGTCATACTTTTTTGATCTGTAAAAGGAATTACAGGCACAACTAAGCCATCTTCAACAGCAACAGCTACACCAATATTAACGTGATGATTAATTCGTGTTTTATCATCAAACCATTGCGAGTTCACTTTTGGATGTTTTTTTAATGCCATGGCACTTGCTTTTACAACCATATCGTTAAATGACACCTTAATATCAGGTAATTCATTAATAGCCTTACGAGAATCAATAGCATTATCCATATCAATCTCTATCATTAAATAATAATGAGGAGCTGTAAATTTGGATTCAGCCAATCTGCGTGCAATAGTCTTACGCATTTGAGAGTTTGCTGTTTCTTCATAACTTACTTCACCTAAACTCACAGATGGAGAACTAATAGCAGTTGGTGCAGATACAGTAGGAACGAAATTTTCAACATCAGACTTTATGATTCTTCCATTTTCGCCACTACCGTTAATTGATGCTAAATTTATTCCTTTTTCATTTGCTATTTTTTTAGCTAACGGAGAAGCTATAATTCTTCCTGAAGTGTTTGTGTTAACTACAGTTGCTTTTGGTTCTTCAGTTTTTTCTTCAATTTTCTGAACAGGTTCAGCTTCAACTTTTTTAGATTCTTCTTTAGTCGAAGAGCTCTCTTCATTTCCACTTTGAACTTTAAAGTTTTTTATGATATCATCAATATTTTCTCCTTCTTCACCAATTATTGCTAATAACGAATCTACTGGAGCACCTTCACCATCATTCAAACCAATGTATAGAAGAGTACCTTCATTGAAAGATTCAAACTCCATAGTTGCTTTATCAGTTTCAATTTCAGCTAGAATATCACCTTCTGAAACTTTTTCACCTACTTTTTTTAGCCATTGTGAAACAACTCCTTCAGTCATTGTATCACTCAAACGGGGCATTGTAATTATTTCTGCCATTTATTTATGTTTTAAAAATGGATAATCTTCTTGTTCGTATACAATATCGTATAACAGTTGCTTATCTGGAAATGGTGATTCTTCTGCAAATTTTTGACATTCAGCTACTTTTTCTTTTACTTCACTATCCCATTCTTTTATTTGTTTTTCAGTAGCGTATTTTTTTGCTTTAATGATATCTAATACTTGAGTAATAGGGTCAATTTTACGATATTCATCCACTTCATCTTTTGTTCTGTACTTTTGTGCATCACTCATTGAATGTCCTCTATAACGATATGTTTTAATATCTAATAGTGTTGGTCCTTCACCTCTTCTTGCTCTTTCAATGGCTTCTTCCATAGCTTCTGCAACTTTTACCGGATTCATACCATCAACAGGTCCACAAGGCATTTCATATCCAAGTCCAAGTTTCCAAATATCTTCGTGATTTGCAGTTCGCCCAACTGAAGTTCCCATAGCATATCCATTATTTTCACAAATAAATACAACTGGTAATTTCCAGTTAATTGCCATGTTAAAAGTTTCGTGTAATGAACCTTGACGTGCAGCACCGTCACCAAAATAGGTAAGTGTAACTCCATCTCTATTGAAATATTTATCGGCAAATGCTAAACCAGCACCTAAAGGTATTTGACCACCAACAATACCATGACCACCATAAAAGTTATGTTCAGGGGAAAATATGTGCATAGATCCTCCCATTCCTCGAGAGGTACCGGTATCTTTCCCTAATAATTCAGCCATTATTCTTTTTGGGTCAACTCCCAATCCAATAGGTTGAACATGATTTCTATAGGCAGTTATCATTTTATCATTTTCTTTCATTGCATGTAAAGCCCCTGCTAATACAGCTTCTTGTCCATTATATAAATGTAGAAAACCTCTCACTTTTTGTTGAATATATAGCGCAGCGAGCTTGTCTTCAAATTTTCGCCAAAAAAGCATGTCTTTATACCAATTAATGTAGGTTTGTTTTGTAATTTTTTTCATTTGATAAAACTATTTTAGTTATGTCGGTTTGCAAAAATACTATTTTGCAATTTACTATTTTAGTAAACACCATTTTTTTTTACTATAATGTTTTCGTAAAATTGATAAAAACCGTTAATTATTAGTTAAAAACCTTTAAATTTAAACTTTAGTTGACGTAAAATTGTTGAATGCTGCTAATTTTTAGTATTTATTTTTGTAATTTTATAACAGTATTTATTAAGCAAATAAAGTAATTTTTGAAAATCTTTTAGTTATGATTGATATAATTAAGGATAATACTTCTGTTGTGGGGACGACGATTTCTTTAATTTTTTGTAACTATAAGTTTTCTAATTAGAGTATTTGTAAAAGATAAAAATAATATACTACCGTTGTGGGGACGACAATATTATTACTTTTATGTTATTGCTTAATTGGAAAAGAAAAGTCTCGAGGAAACTCGAGACTTTTTAATTTATTATTATGTTATTTAGCTAGCTAAAAACTAATTTTCGATATAATCTTCAATTGGATTACATGAGCATATTAAATTTCTATCTCCATAGGCGTCATCAACTCGTCTTACTGAAGGCCAAAATTTATTTTCTTTAATATAAGGTAATGGAAAAGCAGCTTGCTGGCGGGTATATGGATAGTTCCATTCATCTGCCGTTAACATTTCTTGTGTATGAGGAGAATTTTTTAATGCAGAATTTAGGCTTCCAATTTCTGTAGCATCTATTTCGCCTTTGATGCTAATTAAAGCGTCACAAAAACGATCTAGTTCAATCTTATCCTCACTTTCAGTCGGTTCGATCATTAAAGTTCCGGCTACAGGGAATGAAACAGTTGGCGCATGATATCCATAATCCATTAATCTTTTCGCAACATCAGTAACTTCAATTCCTTTTGCTTTAAATTCTCTAAAGTCAACAATCATTTCGTGCGCGGCAAACCCATTTTCTCCAGCATATAAAATTTTGTAATGCTTTTCTAAGCGAGTTTTTATATAATTTGCATTTACAATAGAATCAATAGTGGCTTTTTTTAATCCATATGTACCCAACATTTTAATATATCCATAAGATATTAATACAACTAAAGCAGATCCCCACGGGGCTGATGAAACTGCATTTATAGCAGATTCTCCTCCTGTTGGAATTATTGGATTGGACGGTAAAAATGGTGCTAAATGTTTTGCAACGCAAATTGGGCCAACACCAGGTCCGCCACCTCCATGTGGAATTGCAAATGTTTTATGTAAATTTAAATGACAAACATCTGCTCCAATTATTGCAGGATTGGTTAAACCAACTTGTGCATTCATGTTTGCGCCATCCATATAAACTTGCCCTCCAAAGTCGTGAATAATTTTTGTAATTTCTTTAATAGTACTTTCAAAAACACCGTGAGTTGAAGGGTATGTTACCATTAATGCAGCTAAATTATTTTTATGAAATTCAGCTTTTTCTCTCAAATCATCAAGGTCAATATTTCCTTTTTCTGTTGATTTTGTAACGATTACCTTCATACCTGCCATTACTGCTGATGCCGGATTTGTTCCGTGAGCAGAAGAAGGAATTAAGCAAATATTTCTATGGCTATTACCTCTAGATTCATGATAAGCTTTTATTACCAATAAACCAGAATACTCTCCTTGAGCACCAGAATTAGGTTGCAGTGAAGTTGCTGCAAAACCAGTAATTTCATTTAATGCTGCCTCTGTTTCTTTAAAAACTTCTTGATACCCTTGCGCTTGTTCAATAGGCACAAAAGGATGCATATTTCCCCAATTTGGCCAGCTTAAAGGTAACATTTCTGAGGCTGCATTTAATTTCATAGTACAAGAACCTAGAGAAATCATAGAATGATTTAAGGATAGATCCTTTCTTTCTAATTTTTTGATATATCGCATCATTTCAGTTTCTGAATGATAATTTTCAAAAACTTCATTGATCATAAAGTTGGATGTACGAGTTAAACTTTTAGGTATAATGTTTTCTTCAATAGAGTTTAAAATAATAGAATTTTTATTTTCAGCTTGAGCTAGAATTGATAAAATTTGATTGATATCTTCTAAAGAAGTTGTTTCATTTAAAGAGATACTTATTAATGATTCACTCTGATAAAAGAAATTAACACAATGTTGTTCGGCAATTTCCTTCACTTTTAAAGCACTTGAAACTTCAATTAAAAGTGTATCAAAAAACGAACTATTTAATTGCTTGATGTTTAATTTTTGTAATCCATTGTTCAGAGTAGCTGCAAAATTTTGAATTTTATTCGCAATATAAATCAGTCCTTTTGGACCATGATAAACTCCATACATTCCAGCCATTACTGCTAAAAGAACTTGGGCCGTACAAATATTTGATGTTGCTTTTTCACGTTTAATGTGTTGCTCTCGAGTTTGTAATGCCATGCGCAATGCACGGTTTCCATCCGTATCTTGCGTAACACCAATTATTCTTCCTGGAATTGAGCGTTTGTATTCTTCTTTTGTTGCGAAATATGCCGCATGTGGCCCTCCATATCCCATGGGTATTCCAAAGCGTTGTGTAGTTCCAACTACAACTTCCGCGCCCCATTCACCTGGAGGTGTTAAAACGGCTAAGCTCATTAAATCAGCTGCTACAGCTATTCTTGCATTAAACAATTTAGCTTTTTCAGTAAAGGTCACATAATTATGTATTTGACCGCTTTTTGCTGGGTATTGAACCAAGCCGCCATAAACAGTATTTGAAAATTCGAAAGTTTCGTGATTTCCAAATATTAATTCAATTTCTAATGGAATTGCGCGAGTTTTTAATATGTCAATTGTCTGCGGTAAAACGTCTTCTGAAACAAAAAACTGTAATGCATTTTCTTTTTTTTGCGCTCGAGATCTTGTATTATAAAGCATAATCATCGCTTCAGCGGCAGCAGTTCCTTCATCTAGTAAAGATGCATTTGCTAATTCCATTCCTGTAAGCTCAGTTACCATAGTTTGGTAATTTAATAAAGCTTCTAAGCGACCTTGAGCAATTTCAGCCTGATAAGGTGTATAAGCACTATACCATCCTGGGTTTTCTAGGATGTTACGTTGAATTACGGCAGGAAGTACAGTTGGATGATAGCCTAAGCCTATGTAATTTTTAAATAATTTATTTTTATTTGCTAATTCTTGGATATGAGATAAGTATTCAAATTCACTTAGCGCTTTTGGTAGGTTAAGATTATTTGTCAATCGAATGTCAGATGGAATGGTTTTATCTATTAGTTCATCTACTGAAGATACTCCAATAGTTTTCACCATTTCATTAACTTCATTTTCACTTGGTCCTATGTGTCTTAAAACGAATGAGTCTGTTTTCATTTATGTATTTTTATATAAAAAATTAACGTGGTCAAAAATACTGAAATTTGTACAATTAAATTACTATTTTATTTACTGAATTCTAATATTTTGTTAACCAAAAAATGTTAGTATATCAACAAATACTTACATTTGGAAAATGCATGTTTTAAAAAAGATACTTGATTTTTATATTTTTAGTAATATTCACGTCGCATTATCAGGTTTTTGTCTAACAAAAATCACGTTAGTACAATTTGGAATAGAAAGTTATTTAACTCCTTTTTTTGTGGCACTTTCTATTATCATTTCGTATAATTTTATTCGTTTTTTTGAACTGAAGTACAAAAGACTTCAGTGGTACAAAAAGTGGTTTTTTAATCATCGAAAAATGTTATTATTAGTAGTTATATCATCAATTTTTTTATTGGGTTATATTCTAGTTAAAAGTAGTTTTAATTTACAATCATTTAAAATTCTTTTTCCATTTGCATTTATGACCTTGTTTTATGTTGTTCCATTATTTAAAACTAAAAAGATGGAGGTTTCCTTTCGAAATTTTCCATTTGTAAAAATAATTAGTATTGCAATTTCTTGGGCAGGAATAACTGTTCTTTTTCCTGTTTATGAAATAGGTATTAAGTTTACTTCAACTGTATATATTGAATTTTTTCAACGTTTTTTATTTTTGGTAGCTATTCTAATTCCTTTTGATATTAGAGATGTTATGATCGATCCAAAATCACTAAAAACATTACCGCAACTATTAGGGGTAGATAAGTCAAAGCTGGTTGGGTATATAATGTTAGTTGGCTTAATTTTTTTAGAATTTTTCAAGACTGAAAACAGCATTTATTTTACCTATATTTTGATAGTTGTTTCTCTAATTACCGCTTTATTTTTAATGTTCTCTTCTACGAAAAGAACACGCTATTATACAAGTTTTTGGGTGGAGGCAATACCAATAATATGGTTTGGTTTAATTATTTTATTTATAAAAATGTAACTATTATGGATGAGAATTATGAGAAGTTTTTCCAAGTAAATAAAGAAACTTGGGATAAAAAAGTAAGCATTCATGCGAAGTCTGAGTTTTATGATATTGAGGGATTTAAAAAAGGGAAATCTTCATTAAACAGTTATGAGTTAAATGAATTAGGAGATGTTAAAGGTAAGTCACTCTTACATTTACAATGTCATTTTGGACAAGATACTCTAAGTTTAAGCAGGTTAGGAGCAACTTGTACTGGAATTGATTTTTCAAGTGAAGGCATAAAGCAAGCCAAAACCTTAAATAAAGAATTAGGCTTAGACGCTAAGTTTATTGAAAGTAATTTATATGATGTACCCAAAAATGTTAAAGGTAAATTTGACATAGTTTTCACCTCATATGGAGTTGTTGGTTGGCTACCAGATCTGGAAAAGTGGGCTCAAATTATTGCAGATAAATTAAAGCCAGGAGGTGTGTTCTATTTAATTGAATTTCATCCAATAGTTTGGATGTTTGATTTTTTAGAAACTCCTCCAAAACTCACTTATCCTTATTTAAATGGAGGAGCGATATATGAAGAATATAAAGGAACATATACGAATAATGATGCCGAAATAATTAGTAAAGAATATGGTTGGAATCATGGTTTAGGAGAGGTGGTAAGTTCATTAATAAATGCTGGATTAGAAATTGAATTTTTACATGAATTTGAGAAATCACCTTATAATAGTTTTCCAAAAATGGAAAAGACATCTGACGGTATGTTTGTATTAACAGAGGGTCAACGAATGATTCCTTTACTTTATTCTATTCGTGCTATAAAAAAATAAAAGCCTCAAAAATGCAAGTTTTGAAGCTTTTTTAAAGGGTTAAAACTAATTCAAATAATTGTAGTCCTTTAATATTTTTATTTTCTATTTTGTCGTTTTTTAACATGGCTAAATTAATAGTTTAATTCTATTTTACTTGTTAATTATTAGTTAATTAAATGTGAATTATTCTATAAATTTTATAGAAACCCACCGTTTTCTTGGGTTTCATTATTATCTATATATTTATGTTTTCAAGGTTTCTAAATTGATACATATATCTAGCTTGCGCTATTCTACTTTTCCAGTTGAATTGAAATTAATTTTATATTGTTTGAATAGCGTATTATATATTCTAATTTATTTAATTTGTTGGATGTAAAATAGACTATTTGAAAACTTTTATGTTACTTTTACTAACCTACTATAATGAATTATTAACGATGAAGAATAAGAAAACCTTAGTGATTGGAGCATCATTAAATCCTAATAGATATTCATATTTGGCGATTCAAAAATTAATAGCGAATGCCATTGAAGTTAGGGCGTTGGGAAGAAAAAAAGGTGAGATTTTTAATGTTAAAATTAACACTTTTAAGAAATTTTTTAAAGATATCCACACAATTACCGTGTATCTTAATAAAAAAAATCAAGTTGAATTTTATAATTATATTTTAGAAATAAATCCAAAACGGGTTATTTTTAATCCAGGAACTGAAAATGTTGAATTGGAGAAATTACTTTCAAAAAATATGATTCCGTTTGAACGATCTTGCACATTAGTGTTATTAGGAATAGGTGAATACTAATTAAAATAAAGACTCTAAATAGCATTAGTTAGATAGTTTATTTTTAATGACGATTAACTCATTTTGTAATTCTTCTATTTTATTTAATAAATTAAAAACAACATCAATACCTTCTATATTAACATTTAATTCTTGATGAATTCGAATCATTTTTTCAACATCGGTAATTTTATCTTCATGGATATATTGAGATTCTTCTTCTGAAATAATTTCAATTAAGCCAAAGTCATTCAAGCTATGTATAAAAGAAATTTCAATATTGTAATGTTTGCATAAGGTGCTAATATGTATAATTTTTTTTGTGCTCATTACATTCTTAATTTAGAAAGTTGTGTAAAAAGTTCCTTTTCTTTTGCGGTTAGTTTTGTTGGTATATTTATTTTATATGTGATATATAAATCACCAAAAGAACCTTCTTTTTTATAAATTGGAAAACCTTTTCCCTTAAGTTTTACGGTTGTTTCATTTTGGGTTTCAGGAGGTATTTTTAGTTTCACTTTTCCATCAAAAGTTGGTATTGTAATATCATCACCTAATACTGCTTTGTACAAATCTATATTTACAGTTGTATGCAAATTATCATTTTCAAGTTTAAATTTTGTATTATTCGTAATAGTGAATTTTATATGTAAATCGCCTTTTGGTCCGCCATTTATTCCTTCTCCACCGTGGCCCTTAATTTTTATAATTTGACCATTTTTTATTCCTGCAGGAATCGTGAGTCTTATATTTTTTCCATTTATAGTTAATGTACGCTTGTGTGTTTTATAAACATCTGTAAGGTTAAGTTGTAATTCCGCATGGTAATCTTGTCCTCTAAATTTAACTGAATTTGTACTTCTTCTAGATGAACGTCCTCCAAACATAGATTCAAAGAAATCAGAGTAATCATTTTCATTAAAACCACGACTGCTTCCTTGTTGTTGACTTTGTTGGTATTGTTGTTGCCTTTCTGCCTTTTCAAAGTGCTCCGCATGTTCCCAATCTTTTCCATATTTATCGTATTTTTTACGATTTTCTTTATGGCTTAATACTTCATTAGCTTCATTAATTTCTTTGAATTTTTTTTCTGCCTCTTGGCTATTTGGATTTAAGTCTGGATGGTACTTTCTTGCTAATTTTCGGTAGGCCTTTTTTATATCAGCTTCCGAAGCATTTTTTGCAACACCTAATATTTTATAATAGTCTATAAAATTCATTTTATTAATTGTTGAATGTAGAACCTGACTTAAAGTTACGGATTAATTTTTATTAATTAAGGTCTTTATATTCATAATTATTTTAATAATGTTAAGTTTGAATAAATATTGAATATTAAAGTTTTAGTTAATTTTCAAGAAATTAATTACTGCCTAATTGTCAATTGTATTATTTTGGTTTGATATTCGACTAACTTACATTATGAAAAAAAATAAAGTATCATTTTATTGGGCATTTAAAGAATTTATTTGGCCAAGAAAGAAAATTGTCTTTTTAGGAATTATTTTAATTGTTTTAAGAAGTTTAGCAGGTTTGGTTTTACCTTATGCAAGTAAAAATTTGATTGATGATGTTATACCGGCGCAAGATGTTAACGCTTTAACAACCTTATTAATAATAGTATGTGTTGCCATATTAATTCAAGCTGTTAGCTCTTTTTCTTTAACACGCTTATTAAGTGTGGAAGCGCAACATCTAATATCATTGTTAAGAGCTAAGGTTCAAAAAAAGTTGCTCACATTACCAATTAGTTTTTTTGATAATAATAAATCTGGCGCATTGGTTTCAAGAGTAATGACTGATGTTGAAGGAGTAAGAAATTTAGTCGGAACAGGTTTAGTGCAGCTAGTAGGTGGATCTTTTACTGCGGTTATATCTTTGGTTATTTTGATAAAAATTAATGCTTTAATGACATTTTTTGTATTGGTGCCAGTTTCAATATTTGCAATTATTGCACTAAAGGCTTTTGGATATATTCGTCCTATTTTTAGAGCGCGCGGAAAAATTAATGCTGAAGTAACCGGAAGATTAACTGAAACTTTAAATGGCGTTAGAGTTATTAAAGGTTTTAATGCGGAAGAACAAGAAAATGAAACTTTTGAAAAAGGTGTAGAACGTTTATTTTTAAATGTGAAAAAGAGTTTAACTGCTACAGCTTTAATTACGAGTTCCTCCACTTTTTTATTGGGATTAGCTTCTGCAGGAATTATGGGAATTGGTGGTTATTTTATTATGAATAACAGTATGACGTATGGAGAGTTTATTTCCTTCACTTTGTTTTTGGGTTTTATGATTGCACCAATTGTTCAAATGAGTAATATTGGAAGTCAATTAACTGAAGCGATGGCAGGATTAGACAGAACTCAGGAACTAATGAATATGCCGGAAGAGGATAATTCAGAACTTAGAACAAAAAAATTAGACAGTATAAAAGGAGATATGCTTTTTAAAAATGTATCTTTTAGTTATGAGGAAAACAAAGAAGTATTGCATGATATTTCTTTTGAAGCACCTTCTGGAAGTGTTACTGCATTAGTCGGTTCATCAGGTTCTGGAAAATCTACCATTGCCGGATTGGCGGCAACTTTTTTAAACCCTACAAAAGGTAAAGTTACCATAGACGGTATTGATATTTCTGAAGTTAATCTTAGCAGTTTTAGAAGTCAGTTAGGAGTGGTACTCCAAGATGATTTTTTGTATGAGGGTACCATCCGTGAAAATATATTATTTCCAAGACCAAATTCTTCAGAAGAAGAATTATTGAAAGCCGTAAATGGTGCTTATGTAAATGAATTTACGGATCGATTTGAGGAAGGTTTAGATACTGTAATTGGAGAGCGTGGCGTTAAATTGTCAGGTGGTCAGCGTCAGCGAATATCTATTGCAAGAGCGTTGTTAGCAAACCCTAAAATTATTATTTTAGATGAAGCTACTTCAAATTTAGATACTGAAAGTGAATCTTATATTCAAAAGAGTTTACAAGGGCTTATGCAAGACAGAACAACTTTTGTTATTGCACATAGATTAAGCACAATTATTAAAGCCGATCAAATATTAGTTATAGAGGAAGGAAATATTGTAGAACTTGGAAAACACGATGAATTGATTTCAAAAAAAGGCAGATATTTTGATTTATATACCTATCAAAGTAGAATATAAAATTAGTATTAATAACCTTTTTGAATAGAAATAGTATGTAATAATTCTTGGGTATTAATAAAACGTCTATAGTTTTCTATAACCTGATTAATAACACTTTCGATGTTTGTCAGGCTAGCGATGTGAGGTGTGATTTTAATTTTTGGATGCGTCCAAAATGGATGATTTTCAGGTAAGGGCTCTTCGTGGAACACATCTAATAAAGCTCCTGAAAGATGTGAACTGTCTAATAATTTGATGAGGTCTTTATCAATTAAATGCTCTCCTCTTCCAACATTAATTAAGAAGGTTCCTGTTGTTAATTTTTGTAGTATTTTTTCATTTAAAATACCTTCGGTTTGTTTTGTTAATGGTAAAAGGTTGATTAAAAAGTTTGAATTTTCTAAGAAATCATCAAATTCGTGTGCCCCAGAAAAGCTGTGTACCTTTGAAATTTCCTTTTTTGAAGAGCTCCACCCTTTTACTTTAAATCCTAAATTCGCAAAATTTTCAGCAACTAAACCTCCAATTTTACCTAAACCCATTACAGCAATTGTTGTATTTTTTATTGATTGATATTGATGTTGTTTCCAAATTTTTAACTTTTGTTGATTTGCGTAATCTGGCAAATTTTTAATTTCTGATAATACAACAGCAACTAAAAACTCCCACATATCAATAGATAATTGTTTATCAATAATTCGTGTAATAATAGTGCTATTACTAATCTTTTGCGAGTTTGTTATATGATCAATTGAAGCACCAACTGATTGTATAACTTTTACGTTTGGGAATTTTGATAAAACATTATTTTTCGGTTTCCAACATATTACAAAATTAACAGTACTAGAATCTTTTACGTTTGGATAGACTTCTATTAATGTATTTGGTAGTTTTTCTTTTAATATTTTTTCCCAGGGACCAGAATCTTTATTTTCGAAAATTATTAAAATACTCATTATTAAGTGTTATCTTATATTATTTAGTTTTATATAATACCGTTTGTTTCATTTCAAAAGCAAGTCCAAGATACGTATTGTTATTGAAATTAAATTCATCAATTATTTTCCAACCTAGCTTTTTGGTGTGTGCTTTTTCAGAAATTATATTTACTTTATTTATGAACGTAATGCTAATTGGATATTTTTTTACAAATTCAATTCTCATCTCTTCAAAAATTAAATTTAGAACGCCTTTACCTCGATAATTTTTGTCAATACAAACTGGTCCATATTGAAAGCTGTTTTCTGTAGAAATTTTAATATTGTTAATTGATAGTGACGGAAAACGCGCTACCATAAAGTTAAATATATCCCATTGCTCAAAATATTTCCAACTTCCAGCAAATGCATAGGCTATAATTTTATTTTCATTGTTTGTAGCAATAAAAATTCCATTTTGTTTTATGATTTCTTCAATTTGATTTTCTGTGAATGGCGTAGTAACAAAACCTTTTTCACGCTCTTTGGTTGTTAAATTACTATATAAATTTTCTTCTTGAAGAGATAGAATACCTTGTATATCGGATGTATTTCCTAACCTGGTTTTAATACTTGATTTTAAAATCATAATTTTTAATAATTATAAATTTATTTTCTTAATAAATAGTAAGTTCAGTTTCTAAAATTTCTTTCACTGCTAATTCATAATTACGAATATTCTTTGCTTTTTTAATTTTCTTTAAAACTTTACGTGAATTTGAAAATTGTGTCGAAAAGTATTCCCATAAATGATACATTTTTAATAATAAATGAGTTGCTCCCGATAGTGATTCGCTATACCCTTGATAAAGTGTATCGTGAAATTTACTAAATAGTTCTATTTTGTTTTTTGGGTAATCTAAAGTATGATTTTTGATCATACTTGGTAAAAAAGGATCAGAAATAAGTCCTCTTCCAATCATCCAATGATCAATAGTAGGAAAACGTTCTTGCATTTCATTAAATTTAGTTACAGATGTAATATCACCGTTATAGTAAAGTTTGAGCTTTGAGTTATCTATACATTTTTGAAAAGCATCTAAATCAACGCCTCCTTTATAAAGTTGTTTGCCTAGTCGTGCATGTATTGCAATATTTTTTATTGGGTATGAGTTTAGTATAGGTAAAGCATTTAAAATTTCTTCGCTACTTTCGTATCCCAATCGCATTTTCATTGAAACAATGATATCAGATTCAGAATGAATTTTATTTAAAATACTATTTATTTTTTCAGGTTGACTAATAAGCCCAGAACCCATTCCGCATTTTGTAACCATAGGGTATGGACAACCTAGATTCCAGTTTAATTCTTTATATCCAAATTGCTGAACATAGTTAGCAACAAATAAAAATTCATCGGCATCATTAGTGATAATTTGAGGAATCACATTTAAATCGCTATTGTTTTCCGGAAGAATATCGCGTTCATAAGCCGGTTTAATAATACGTTTTCCATTTAACCGAATATAAGGTGAGTAGAACGTATCAATACCACCAAAATAGGTGTTGAAGGCATTTCTAAATCTAAAATCTGTAAAACCTTGAAGAGGTGAAGAAAGTAATGTAAAACTCATATTATTTGAAGTATTACACTTTTTTACAAATCATTAAAAACAGAGGATATTTTCTAATCTTATTCTCTAATTCTTTTTCTATCACATAGCTTATATTATAATATTCAATTTTAAACCCATTACTTATTAAAATTTCACTTAACTCTTTTTTATCAAATCCATTATGACCATCAAAATCAGGATGATTTATATGAAATGAGCCATCTTCTTTCACTAAATCGGCAATACATAAATACCCATTATGTTCTAATAAAGAATGAAATATTTGAGCAACTTTTTTTAAATCAATTATGTGATGCACTGTCATTAATGAATAAATCACATTAAATTTCCCAATATCCAAGTTCTCTTTAAGTAAGTCAACCAATAGAGGTTTAAAGTTTTTTATTGATAAGTTTTTGACTTTATCTTTTAATACTTCAATCATACCCTCTGAATTATCAGCTAGCGTAATTGTTTCAAAATTATCTTTTAATTGATAGCTTAATAAACCTGTGCCACAACCAAATTCTAAAGCATTATTAGTTGGTTTAGGTTTAATAAAGTCAATAATTTCATTTGCAAAAATTTTAGCTCTTTCAACTTTCATTGGGTTTTTATCCCAATCTTTAGCCTGTTTATCAAAGTGTTTCATATTTTTTTTTGTAGGGTATAGAAAGTTTTGCGTATTTGTTATGAATAATTAAAATTAAGACTCCAAATAGAACAGCCACGGTAATCAAAATAGTGTTTAACAAACCATCTACACCGAATGAAAGGCGTATGAGAATTGTTGAAATAATAAACCCAGAATTCCTTACTACCTTATTAAATTTGTCTGTATGTGCAAAGCTAAGTAAAAGTAACAATACATCTGTAAGAATTAGTACAGTGAAAAATTCATCAAAAAATATTTTATTGATATCTTTTCTAAAATCCACGAGTTGATTTATTGAAAAATAACTTTCATAAACCCAAGAAATTAAGTGAAAAGCAGCTAATCCTATAAAAAGAACAATTAAGAGCATTGCAATAACTTTCTTCATTTTAATAAATTTGGCAATTTCATTAGTAGGTTTTTTACTAGTTGTTTTTGCCTCATCTCTGAGTTTATAAAAAACATAAATTAGAAAAAACAAGATTATTGTAGCTAATAAGTCATAGGTAAATTGAAGATCTCCTTTAATTTGAAACCAGTTTGATGTTAACTCTAAATGAGACAAGTCTTTAAACAACCTTCGCACTAAAATTAACGTAATAATTTCGTATTGTTTACCTATGTAGGTAGTTATAGATTTTGGTAAATAATAAATTAACAAATAAACCTCATAAATTAGAATAAATGTAAAAGGTGTGTAAATAGCCGCTATTGGACTATTCAATAAATTAGATACAGGTAGTTTTATTAAATTTAATTCTCCTACAGCTATAAATAAAAGATGGACAATAAAACTAATAATTGCTATGTAAACAATAATTTTTTCACTCAATAGTTTTGTTCTTTTCGAAAGAAGAAGTGTGTTAAAAAAACGAAATAGTATATCTGCTCTACTCATAGCTTATCGATTAGGTTTAAGATTATTGATAAATAATAATATTTAAATTGAAAATCTTTACTGTCGATTTTTTATAAATGTAACTATTTTATAATAATTTGCAAATTGATATATTAAAAGTAGTTAATGTTTACAAGACCTATGAAAAGAAGGTGCACAATTATTTAATTTATTTCAAACACCTTACCAGCTTCTGCTAACAATGTATTTTTATAAATTTCTTGAGCTTCAGTTTTAAAGTCATCTATATTTTTATAACGACTGCTGAAATGTCCAATTATTAATTGTTTTACCTCTGCCTGTTTTGCAATACTTGCGGCTTGAGCTGCGGTTGAGTGTTTTGTTTTAGATGCCAACTCTTCTCGATCACTCAAAAATGTAGATTCGTGATATAGGCAGTTCACATTTTTTATGACTGGTATAATTTCTGGAAAATAGGAGGAATCGCTACAAAATGCGTAGCTTTTCGGTTTTGAAGGTTCAAAAGTTAACATCTCATTTTTTAAGATGGTTCCATTTTGTAATTTATAATCTCTACCGTTTTTTAAATTTTGATAGTCACAAACATCAATTTCTTTGAAATTACTTATTTCATCAATATTTAATTTACGTTCTCCTAATTTTTCCTTAAATAAAAAACCATTTGTATAAACTCTATGATTTAAAGGGATGGTGTGCACTTCAACTTTTTCATCTTCAAAAATAACTTCACTTTTTTTGGAAGTTAGTTCATGAAATAAAAGAGGATAATGTGTCCACGAGTTAGAGAGTTTTAATTGTAATGTAATAATTTCTTTTAATCCTTTAGGCGCATAAATATGTAGTTCAGTTTCTCTATTTAATAGAGTAAAAGTTGAAATTAATCCAATTAAACCATACATATGGTCTCCGTGTAAATGAGATATAAAAATATGTTTTATTTTCGAAAATTTAATTCCGTACTTTCTTAATTGAACTTGTGTCCCTTCACCGCAGTCAATCAAAAAATTATGATTTTTAATTTCTAAAAACTGAGAAGTTGGGTGTGCGTTTACTCTTGGTGTTGCTGAGTGGCAGCCTAAAATGGTGAGTTTTAAACTCATCTAATGATTAGTCTTTTTGAAATAATCTCGTTTTCAGTTTGTAACGAGTAAATATACATTCCCTTAATTAAGTCATATCTATAAAAAGGTATTGTATTATACCCAATTTTTGTAGTAACAAATTCGCTATACACTATTTTTCCTAGTAAGTTTTTTACTGCAAACTCTACTTTTTGAATTTTAGTTGATTGGAAATTGATTTTTGTATTTGAATTAAACGGATTTGGGTAGGCAGATACAGAAGAAATAGTGGTTCTTGAATCACTTTTGTTTATAGCAGATTCATCATTTTCATTTTGTTGGGCAAACGAAAAAGAGTAAAATAATATAAAAGTTATTAAAAGTAATTTTTTCATCAATACGCAAACTGTGTTTAAAATCCTAAATCTCTTTCTATGGCGTCCATTTCGAGAATATCTATCGCCTCTGTTAATGTTGGAACTACGTTAATTTCATCAGGGATTAAATCTATATCAATTCCCTCAGAAACAAGCACAAAACTTGTGCCATTATTCTTCCGTTCTTCACTTAACTTCAAAAATAGGATTAATTCTTCAATTTTAATGTTAAAAGTTTCTGAAAAATCAATAATTAAATGTTCATCCTTAAAATCTGAATAGTGTTTTTCAAATTCAATATAAAAAAGTGAAAATAATTTTTGATTTGGCTTTATGAGTGTATAATTTTTAGTTTTTGAAATGATCATCTACGTTATTGTTGAATTTGTTGTGCTAATAAATAAATAACTGCCATACGAACCGCAACTCCATTTTCAACCTGATTTAAAATAATAGATTGATCAGAATCCGCAACATCACTGGATATTTCTACGCCTCTATTTATAGGTCCCGGATGCATAATGGTAATTTTTTTTCCAATGGAATCAAGTAACTTTTTATTTATTCCAAATAGCTGTGCATATTCTCTGGTAGAAGGAAAATAATTTACTTCCATACGCTCATTTTGAACTCTTAAAACATTTGCAACATCGCACCATTCAAGTGCTTTTTTAATATCATATTCAATACCTACTCCCAAACTTTCTATATATTTTGGAATTAACGTTTTTGGTCCGCACACTTTAATGTGAGCACCTTGTAATTTTAATGCGTAGATATTTGAAAGTGCCACGCGCGAATGCAAAATATCACCAATAATTACAATATTTTTTCCTTCAACACTTCCTAGTTTTTCTCTTATAGAGTAGGAATCCAAAAGTGCTTGGGTTGGATGTTCATGAGTTCCGTCTCCAGCATTTACAATTTTAGCATTTACATGTTTTGATAAAAAGTCACAAGCTCCAACATTTGGATGTCTCATTACAATTATATCAACTTTCATAGATAAAATATTATTAGCTGTATCAATAAGTGTTTCTCCTTTTTTTACAGAAGATTGACTTGCTGAAAAGTTTATAATATCTGCAGACAAACGTTTTTCGGCTAATTCAAATGAAAGTTTGGTTCTAGTACTATTTTCAAAAAATAAATTAGCAATAGTTATATCTCTAAGCGATGGAACTTTTTTAATGGACCTATTTATAACTTCTTTAAAGTGATCGGCTGTTTTAAAAATTAAATCAATATCAGCTTTATTAATATGTTTTATGCCTAGTAGATGTTGTACGCTTAACTGACTCATAGAATTAATTATTTATTATATATACGGCATCAATTTTGTCTTTTTCTTTCCAATGCACTGCCACTTTTTCTTCATTTATAACGTCAACTTGTCTACCAGTGTAATCCGGTTGAATTGGTAAATGACGGCTAAACCTTCTATCTATCAGTACTAAAAGCTCAATATCTGAAGGTCTTCCAAAAGATTGAATTGCAGTTAAAGCAGCTCTAATACTTCTGCCTGAGAAAAGGACATCATCAATAAAAACTACATTTTTATTTTCCACAATAAAATCAATATGTGTTTTATTTGCTTCCAGAGGAGCTTCTCTTCGTCTAAAGTCGTCTCTGTAAAAAGTAATATCTAAAAGTCCTAATTTTACATTCGGAATTGCATATTCATTTTGTAAAATAGTAACTAAACGCTCAGCCAAAAAAACTCCTCTAGGCTGAATTCCAATAAGTACTGTATTTTCAAAGTTATGATGATTTTCAATTAACTGACAAGCCAATCGATGTAAAATTATATGAATTTCTTTAGAGCTAAGTAGTGTTTTTTTACTCATAGGAATACCAAACATTGTTTGGAAAACAAATATACAGCATTTTGTTAATTAATTTGTTAAAAACATTAGAAGTTAATTTTAAATGCTTAAAAAAGTTCTTGTACATTTATTTCTATAGAAAAAATAAATCTACTGTATGCCTTTTACTCCAAAAGAGAATAATATTGCATTATCTAAATTTGAATCAATGCTTAAAACCAATAGCGTTTATTTTTTTGATTCAATTGAATTTGAGCAAATTATCCATTATTATTTAGATTCAGGTAAAAACTCATTAGCAAAAAAAGCAATTAAGTTAGGATTAGCACAGCATCCAAAGTCCATTTTACTAAAACTGCTTCAAGCGGAATTATTAATTTTTGATGGTGATGTTGAGAAGGCTTCGAGCTTATTAAAAGAACTCCAAGCAATTGAACCAACTAACGAGGAAGTTTATGTGCAACAAGCAAATTTATGTTCAAAAAGGAATGATCATTTGGGTGCTATTAATTTATTGAAAATTGCTCTTGCTTATACTGATGATGAAGCAGATATTTTATCTATGATTGGAATGGAATATTTGTTTTTAGATAATTTTGATGAAGCAAGACTTAATTTTGCAAAATGTTTAGAAGTTGATTTTGAAGATTATTCTTCACTTTATAATATAATTTATTGCTTTGATATGGAAAGTAAAAATACTGAAGCTATAACTTATTTAAACGAATATATTGATAAAGATCCTTACTGTGAAGTAGCTTGGCATCAATTAGGAAGGCAATATTTTATAATAGAGAATTATGTTGAAGCCTTGCGAGCATTTGATTATGCAGTTCTAATTGATGAATATTTTGTGGGCGCCTATCTTGAAAAAGCAAAAACGTTAGAAGAGTTAAACAATTTCGAAGATGCTATAGAAAACTATAAAATAACCCTTGAATTAGATGATGCCACTTCATTTGTGTTTTTAAGAATAGGGGAATGCTATGAAAAACTAAATAATTCAAAGCAAGCCATTCATTACTACAAGAAAGCAGTTCATGAAGATCCATTATTAGATAAAGGATGGATTGCAATAACAAACATATATGTTAAAGGGAAAAAGTTTAGAAAAGCCTTATTTTATATTGATAAAGCGATAGAAATTGACGAACAAAATTCTATTTATTGGCGTAAATACGCTGAAATTAATTTAAATTTAGACTTATTTGAAGAGGCTGTCCATGCCTTTTATCAATGTCTTAAATTAAATGATTTTGATATTACAATATGGATTGGCCTAAGTGATACTTTATGTTATTTAGGAGAGTATGAGGAAGCATTGAAAAATTTATTAAAGGCGTCGTCTTATTTTAGAAATTTTGCAGAAATTGAATATCGATTAAGCGGCCTATGCTTTTTATTTAAAAACTATAAAAAAGGAGCAACTCATTTGAACAGCGCATTGAATATTGATTTCGAATATCAGTTTGTTTTGAAAGAAATATTTCCTAATGTTTTTAAAATGAAAGAGGTTCAGGACATAATATCTAGTTTCAAAAAAACTTCATAATAAAAATACTACATTTGTCAATCTAATATTTTAAGACAAATGCAACAACGAAATTTCATACATTATTTTGTAATTTTATTAAAAGGTATCGCTATGGGAGCTGCGGATGTTGTGCCAGGTGTTTCAGGAGGTACAATAGCTTTTATATCAGGAATTTATGAAGAATTACTATCTTCTATTAGTGCAATTAATTTTAAAACATTAAAGCTTTTTAAAACTACTGGTTTTAAGGCCACCTGGAAAGCTCTAAATGGTAATTTTTTACTTTCATTAGTTACAGGTATTTTTATTAGTGTTCTGTCTTTAGCAAAACTTATTTCTTGGTTATTAGAGAATCATCCAATTTTGGTTTGGTCGTTCTTTTTTGGTTTGGTTTTAGCTAGTATTTTATATATAGGCAAACAAATAACGCAGTGGAATACTTTTATTGTATTTGGCTTGTTGGTAGGTGCTGCTATTGCCTATTATGTTACTACACTGCAGCCACTAATATCGGAAAATTCGTCACCGCTATTTTTATTTTTAGCAGGAGCTTTAGCAATTTGCGCTATGATTTTACCAGGAATCTCGGGAGCATTTATTTTGGTTTTACTTGGAGCTTATAAACCCGTTTTAGAGGCTATACATAATAGAGATTTTAAATTAATTGCAATTTTAGGTTTAGGAGCAATAGTGGGTCTATTAACATTTTCTAAAGTGTTAAAATGGCTTTTTAGTAACTATAAGAATTATACACTAGCTGTGTTAACTGGATTTATTTTAGGTTCGTTAAATAAAATTTGGCCTTGGAAAGAAACAATCACCTGGAGATTGAACTCTAAAGGTATAAATGTTCCTTTAAATGAATTAAGCATTTCTCCTTTCTCTTATGAAGGAGATGCTCAATTAACATTAGCTATTGCATTATCTATTCTTGGGTTTGCACTTATTATTGTATTAGAAAAATTAGCAAATAAATTAGACACCTTATAACAATGGCAAGAAAAGATCGTACTCTTTTAGATAAGTTTTTCCTTTTTATAAAAGGACTATCAATGGGTGCTGCGAATAAGGTTCCAGGTGTTTCTGGTGGCACAGTTTCTTTTGTTCTTGGTTTTTATGAAGAAATGATTTATTCCTTTCGAAAAATAAATTATAAAGCATTTTTATTACTTATAAACGGACGGTTTAAAAGTTTTTACAACTATACAAACGCAACGTTTTTATTACTTGTTTTTGGAGGAAGTATGTTTAGCTATTTTAGTGTTTCATTGGCATTAGATTATTTGTTACAACATTACGAATTGTACGTTTGGAGTTCTTTTTTTGGAATGATTTTAGGCTCGATCTATTATATTTCAAAAGATTTTAACGATTGGCGGACAAGCAACATAATTTCTATGGTTATTGGAATTGGGTTAGGGATTGCTATAAGTTTTATGAACCCAGCGAAAGAAAATGATAATTTATGGTTTGTATTTATTTGTGGAATCATAGGTGTTTCAGGGATGACCTTACCAGGTCTTTCAGGTTCATTTATATTAATTTTATTGGGTAACTATGTGTTGCTGTTGGTAGATTCTGTAACTATGTTATTTAAAACATTTACTGAAATATTTGTTGGAGACTTTAGCTTTGTTGACAATGAAGAGCGTTTAAGATATCTTAAGATTATTGCATCTTTTACGGGAGGTTCGGCTTTCGGACTCGTAATTACCTCACATATTTTAGGATATGTTTTAAAGCGTTGGCACCAAATTGTCACAGCATTAATTATTGGTTTTATAACAGGGTCTTTAGGTATTGTTTGGCCTTGGAAAAAAGAGGTCTACAAATTTGAAAATGGAAAAGCACTTATTGATGTGAATGGAAATAAAGTTATTGAAAATTTTCAGCGATATTTTCCTGACTTTTCAATGCAAGAAACCTGGATGGCAATATTTTACATCATAGTTGGTTTAGGTATAATTTTATTAATTGATAAATACGGAACAGAACGTAAAGAATATATTGATGAGTAATCGTTTAAAATTTGGTTTAGTTGGAAAAAATATTTCATATTCCTTCTCAAAAAAGTATTTCACAGAAAAATTTCAAGAGTTAGGTTTACAGCATAATGAATATAAAAATTATGATCTTCCCGAAATAGAAGAATTTCCATTCATTTTATATCATAAGGAAGAAGATTTTAAAGGTTTCAATGTAACTATCCCTTATAAACAATCAATAATAAAATATTTAGATGATGTTCAAGGTGACGCTAAAGATATTGGAGCCGTTAACACCATAAAAGTAACTAAAGATAATACTTTAGTTGGCTATAATACAGATGTATATGGGTTTCAAAGGTCCATAGAGCCACTTTTACAAAAACATCATACCAAAGCGCTTATTTTAGGTACTGGCGGTGCTTCAAAAGCAATTGCCCATGCTTTATCTAAATTTGGTATAGCATATAGATTTGTTTCAAGAAATATTATAGACAAAGGATTTTTGTATACGGCTTTAACAAAGGAGATAATTGAAGAGCACACAATTATTATAAATTGTTCACCAATTGGGACATTCCCCAACATTGACAATTCACCAAATATTCCGTATCAATTTATTACCAATAAGCATATACTTTTTGATTTGATTTATAACCCTAATAAGACTAAATTTTTACAGGAAGGAGAAAAAATAGGAGCGACCATAAAAAATGGACTCGAAATGCTAGAATTTCAAGCTGAAAAGTCTTGGGAAATATGGAATTCCTAAAAAAGAAATCCTTAAATTTACGCAACTTTTAATAAGATTTTACATCTTATATTGAAATAGGAATTTTATTTTAAATACCTACTTTTAGATTATTAATGAAAATAATTAATTGAACCTTAAACATTTTTATATGTTAGACCAAAGTAATATAGTGCCAAATGAAAACGAAAGTAATGTAACTTCCCAAAATTCTGAAACCTCAGAAGAAAACAAATTAGCTGAAGTAAATAAAGAAGAAATTTCTTCATCAATAAAAAATGAAGATACTGTTTCAACACCAAAAGTTGTCGTAGAAAATTTAGAGGGTGAAGAGTCTGTAACTACAAAAAAAACCAAAGCCCCTTCAGCTGAAAAAGCTATTGATGAAATTGAAAGTAAAATTGCTGAAAGTTCTGAAAAAACAGATTCTGTAGCTATTGAAATGGTTGATTATGAAAAGCTTAGTTTAGAAGATCTGGTAAAAGAATTAAGCGATTTAGTGAATAATCATCCTATTCAAAGTATTCATAATAATGTAAATACTATTAAAAACATATTTAATGTTAAGTTTGGAGAATTACTAAAAAAAGAAAAAGAGCTATTTATAAAAGATGGAGGAGAAGTTGTAAATTTTCAATATAGTAATCCAGTAAAATCAAAATATAATAGTATACTTTATGATTATAAGGTAAAAAAGAATGAGTTTTACGCAAATCAGGATAACCAATTAAATGAAAATCTTAAGAACAAGTTAGCTTTAATTGAAGATTTAAAACACTTAATTGACCATGCAGAAGGAGCTACTATGTATAAAAACTTTAAGGCTATTCAAGAGAAGTGGAGAGAAATTGGGCCAATTCCTAGAGCTAAATATAATGATACTTGGAGAACGTATGAACATCATGTGGAGCGTTTTTACGACTTGTTGCATTTAAGTAACGATTTAAGAGATCTTGATTTTAAACATAATTATGAAGAGAAATTAGCCCTAGTTGTTAAAGCTGAAGAATTAGCTGAATTAGAAGATATAAATCTCGCGTTTAATGAACTACAAAATTTACATAAGCTTTGGAAAGAAGAGGTAGGTCCAGTTGGTAGAGAGCATAGAGAAGAAGTTTGGGAGCGTTTTAGTGCGGCTACAAAAAAAGTACACGATAAGCGTCACGAATTTTTCAAAGATTTAAAGTCTAAATTTGATGATAATGTTGATGAAAAGTTAGCAGTTATTTCTAGTATAGATTCAATAGATACCTCAAAAAACAAGAATAGATCTGATTGGCAAAAAAGTATAAAAGAACTTGAAGCTCTTAGGAATAAATTTTTTAGTATTGGGCAAGTTCCTAGAGCAAAAAGCAATGAAATTTGGACAAAATTTAAAGAATCTACAAGAAAATTTAATGTTGAAAAAAACAATTATTTTAAAAACTTAAAAACAGAACAATTAGATAATTTAAATGCTAAGAAATTACTAATTAAACGTGCTGAAGAACTTAAGGATAGTGAAGATTGGGATGTAGCTACAGATATAATGAAGAAAATTCAATCTGATTGGAAACAAATTGGTCACGTACCTCGCAAATATTCTGATAAATTATGGAAGGAATTTAAGGATGCTTGTAACCATTATTTCGATAGACTTCATGCTCAACAAGATGAAGGAAATAAAGAAGAGTTAGAGGTGTTTAATAAAAAGAAAGAATTATATGAAGATATTAAAAAGGTTCTTGACGAAAAAGAGGAAATAACTTTAGAAAAACTTAAAGTTTTTGTGAATAGTTGGAGAGATTTAGGTAGAGTACCATTTGAAAAGAAACATATTGAGGCTAAATTTAACAAGTTGATTGATAAAATTGTTGAATCAAATTCCATTGATGCTAAAGAAGTTCAAATGATTAAATTTGAAAATTTAATTAATAGTTATTTAGATCAAAAAAATTATCATAAATTAAATAATGAACAACTTTTTGTAAGGAAAAAGATTGATGAAACAGTTAGAGAAATTCAGCAGTTAGAAAATAATATAGGATTTATTTCAAATGCTTCTGCTGATAGTCCGCTCCTTAAAAACGTTATGGATAATATAAATGTCTACAAGGAAAAATTAGAAGTGTGGAAAATGAAGTTGTCTTATTTATCAAAATTAGATTATTAATACTTAAATAAAAAGGTCTGCAATTGCAGACCTTTTTTATTTTCTTTGTTCAAGTTCAATAACCTCAAGGTTTGTTACTTTTTCTCCATTAATTTCAAATCGAAGCATCGTTCGTATTTTATGAAACCCATGTTTTCCTGCAGCGCCTGGATTCATATGCAATAGGTGTAGCTTTTTATCAAACATTACTTTTAAAATATGCGAATGGCCACTAATAAACAATTGTGGAGGATTCGTAGAAATTTCATCCTTAATTCTTTTATCATATTTATTTGGGTATCCACCAATATGGGTCATCCAAACAGATACATTTTCAATAGTAAACTTATTATCTAATGGAAATTCAGACCGTATTGATGCGTTGTCAATATTCCCAAAGACAGCACGTATAGGTTTTAATTTTTTAATGATGTCTATAACTTCGATTGATCCAATATCTCCGGCGTGCCACACTTCATCAGCTTGCTTAACAAACTTTAGAATTTGCTTATCAATAAAGCTATGCGTATCAGAAAGTAATAATATTTTTTTCATTTGTTTTGGAATTCAAAAATAACAAATATGATGTATATTTGCAGTCGTACAAAAATAGCATTTCAATTGAGATATTTTATTGAATTATCATATAAAGGAACATTTTATCATGGTTGGCAAGCTCAGCCAAAAGCTATTAGTATTCAAGAGTCATTAAATAAAGCATTGACAACTATTTTTAGAAAAACAATTGATGTAGTTGGGGCTGGAAGAACAGATGCTGGAGTACATGCCGAGCAATTATTTGCTCATGTAGATGTAAGTGAAGATTTTGATAAAAATGATCTTGTTTATAAGCTAAACTCATTATTACCTAGCGATATTGTGATTCAAAACATTTTTGCAACATCAGATAAGGCACATGCTCGTTTTGATGCTACCAGTAGAAGCTACGAGTATCGTATTTTTTTGGGTAGAAATCCATTTTTAATTGATACCACTTGGCAGCTTATTAATAAAAAGTTAAATGTTGATAAAATGAATGAGGCTGCACAAATTTTACTAACTTACACTGATTTTAAATCTTTTTCAAAAACTAAAACAGATGTAAAAACCTATAATTGTGATGTGAGGAAAGCCGTGTGGGTTCAATCAGGTGGTTTGCTTACTTTTTATATAACTGCAGATAGGTTTTTAAGAAATATGGTTAGGGCCATTGTTGGGACTTTACTTGATGTAGGTTTAGAAAAAATTACTTTAGAAAAATTTAGAGAAATAATTGAAAGCAGAGAAAGATGTAATGCTGGTACTTCTGCACCTGCAAAAGGGTTATTTTTAACTCAGGTAACTTATCCGAAAACAATATTTATTCATGAGTAAAAAGGTCACAGGGAAAGCATTTGACGCTAAAATATTTAAACGATTAATGAGTTTTGCTTCGGACTATAGAAGTGAATTTCTTATTGGTACCATTTCTGCCATTTTATTATCTGGAGTATCAGTAGTAAAACCAATTTTATTGCAAGAAATTGTAAATAATTATTTTGCAAATAAAGATAAAGAAGGCCTCTTATATTTCTCGTTGTTAATGATTGTTTTTCTATTATTGGAAGTTCTAATGCAGTTTATATTTATATACAAAGTAAATTGGTTAGGCCAACATATTATAAAAGACATTAGAGTACAATTACAAAAGCACATGTTACATTTTAAAATGGCATACTTTGATAATTCTTCGGTAGGGAAATTAGTAACTAGGTTAGTTTCAGATACGGAGACAATAGCACAATTTTTTGGCCAAGGTTTATTTATGATTGTTAGTGATTTGTTAAAAATGTTTGTGGTTGCTTTGGTAATGCTATGGATGAATTGGAAATTAGCCTTAATTGCATTTATTGTACTTCCAATCTTAATTTATGCAACTAAATTATTTCAAATTGCTATTAAATCTGCCTTTCAAGAGGTGAGGGCTCAAGTAGCAAATTTAAATGGATTTGTGCAAGAGCGTGTAACAGGTATGAATATTGTTCAGTTATTTAATAGAGAAAAAATTGAATATCAGAATTTTGTTAAGATTAATGAAAAGCATAAAAAAGCGCATATTAAAACCGTTTGGTATTATTCTATTTTCTTTCCAATAGCTGAAATTTTATCTTCAATTGCAGTTGGTTTACTAGTTTGGTATGGAGGTCTGGATATAGTAAATAATGGAGCAACTAATGCAGGGCAAATTATTGCATTTATTATGATGTCGCAAATGTTGTTTAGACCATTGAGACAAATAGCGGATAAATTTAATACACTTCAAATGGGCATGGTTGCAGGAGATCGTGTATTTGAAGTGCTAGATACTCAAAGTCAAATTGATAAAACAGGTAAGGTTGAAGCAACTCACTTTAATGGAGATATTTCATTTAAAAAAGTACACTTTAGTTATGTTAAAGGAGAAGAGGTTTTAAAAGGAATTTCATTTCAAGTAAAAGCAGGAGAAACTGTCGCAATTGTTGGTGCTACTGGTGCTGGAAAATCGACTATTATTAATTTGGTAAATCGGTTTTATGAAATTGATAAAGGTGAAATTTGTATCGATAATCATAATATTAATCAATATACTCTAAGGTCGTTGCGGAATGAAATTGCTGTTGTTTTACAAGATGTATTTTTATTTTCTGATACGATTTTTAAAAATATAATTTTAAGCGATACTTCTATTACTTTAGATGAAGTTAAAAAAGCTGCAAAAGAAATAGGAATTCATAAGTTTATAATGAGTTTGCCCGATGATTACAATTACAATGTAAAGGAAAGAGGAGCCATGTTATCTTCAGGACAGCGACAGTTAATTGCCTTTTTGCGTGCTTATGTGAGTAAACCAAGTGTGTTAATTTTAGATGAAGCAACATCTTCAATAGATTCTTATTCAGAGAAATTAATTCAAAAAGCTACAGATAAAATTACAAAGCATCAAACATCCATAATTATTGCACACAGACT
>NZ_JABDRI010000076.1 GCF_013041805.1 Lutibacter sp. | reverse complement strand
TATTATGTAAAGATTTCAGACGGAATTTCGCCAACAACAGGAATCGATGTAAACGACCCAAATGAACCAGATATTTTATATACTTCTATGATTCACTCAAGAGAATTGAGCAGTTTAATGGGAAATATTTATTTTATGTGGTTTTTGTTGGAAAATTATGCTACAAATTCAGCTATAAAACATTTGGTAGATAATAATGAGCTATTTTTTGTACCCATAGTTAATCCTGATGGGTTGAGATGGAATGAAAAAGAAGACCCAAATGGAGGTGGAATGAATAGAACCAATTTAAGAGGTTACTCAACTAGTGACCCAACCAACAATAGTAACTACATAGAAAATTATGGAGTAGACCCTAATAGGAACTTTGATTACTTATGGGGAAGTGCGGGAGACGCAAGTGGCTCCAGTAGTAATTATTGGTGGTCTACATATAGAGGACCTTCTGCTTTTTCAGAACCAGAATCGCAAATAATGAGAGATTTTATACTTTCTAAAAATTTCAAAACTGCGGTTTGGCAACATTCATATGCCAATGCCATACCACATCCTTACGGTGGAATTCCTACAAAAGTTTCATTAAGAGAAGATGAAATGGCACGTTGGCACCAAGATATGACAAGGTACAACCGATACATATCAGGAGCGCAAGTATTATCACCAGCAAATGGAATTGCAGATGATTGGATGTTAGGAGGAACAGTTGATGGAAATGGCTCAACAGGTTCAGGAATGAATATTTTAGCAACCACTCCAGAAAATGGAGCTAATGATAGCAGTGAGGGTGGTTTTTGGCCTGCTCCAAGTGATATTATTCCTATAGCTAAAAGAATGGTTCGTATTAACCTTATGAATGCTTATTATGGCGGTAAATATGCTAAATTTCATGATTTAACACAAAGTGATGTAGCTACATTAAGTTCAGATTTAACTTTTGGTGTAGAACGTATTGGGCAAACTTCAAGTGATTTTACATTACAAATAACACCAACTTCTAGTAATATTCAATCAATTACTTCCCCATTACCTGCAACTTTAGCCGGAATGTCAGTACTTGAGCAAAGAAATGTAACAGCAGCATTGGTTTTAAATAGTGGTATTGTGGCAAATGAAAAGATTGAATATAAAGTATCATTAAGTAATGATGATGGAATTATTTATGAAGCTAATTTTGTGAAATATTACCAACCTAGTGTACTATTTGAAGACAATCCTGATACAGATATTTCAATCTCAAATTGGGTAGTATCTACAAATTGGGTAAACTCAAATTTAAGTTCTTGGTCAGGATCTAGGGCAATAAAAGCAGGTGCAGCTATACCATATGCTAGCAACGTTAATAACACATTAACAACTACAAATTCATTTGATTTATCTGGAGGAAATGAAATTCTAATTCAATTTTATTCAAAATGGGATTTAGAACGAAACTTTGATTTTGTTGAAATTGAGGGATATAATGGCTCTTCTTGGGTTAAATTGAATGGAAAATACAATAAACCAGAATCAAGTTCATTTACAAATAGCGCTAGAAGCTCTTATAGCAGTGATAAAAGTGTTTATTTTAATTCACAAGCTACTAGTTCAGGTTTAGTTTATGATGGAGATCAAATGGATAATTGGGTGATGGAAGAAATAGTAATAGATGCTTCAAATAATAGCTCATTACAAAATGTATCTAATGCAAAATTCAGATTCAATTTTAGAACAGATGGTAATAATATTGGTGAAGTAAATTATTCAAGTACTTATGAGGGGTTTTATTTAGATGATTTTAAAATAATTCAAATTACAGTTCCTTGCGTCGTTAGTACTCCAACAGGTTTAAATTCATCATTAATTACATCCTCTAGCGCAACAGTAGGATGGGATTTAATATCTTCTGCAACTTATGACTTGCGCTATCGAGTGGTCGGTTCTTCAACTTGGACAGATGTTTTAGATATGGCAACAAATAGTCATAATTTAACAGGGTTAACTTCAAATACTAATTATGAATATCAAGTGAGAAGCGTCTGTGGAGCAACTTCATCAAGTTATAGCAGTTCATCATTATTCACTACATTAGAACCAAATTATTGTGATTCTTCAGGAGACACATCAAATAGAGGAATTACAAATGTTACTTTTGTAGGTGAGACAACTATTAATAAAACATCAATTTCATCAGTAGATTACTCTGATTTTACAGATATTTTTTCAACTGTAGATATAGGAAATACATATAATTTATCTATTACAGGACTTACACAAAAAATAACAGGCCAAACCCCAGCCTTAAATGTAAGTGTTTTTATAGATTTTAATGGTGATGGCGATTTTTTAGATTCAGGAGAAACTTTTAATAATATTGGAACATTTAGTGATACTACCCCAACTACTATTTCTAATTATGGAATATTAGTTCCGAATGACTCGAAAACTGGTGCAACTAGAATGAGAATTTCAGCTAAAGCAAGTAGTACTTCTTCAAGTTGTGAAACAGGGTTTTCTGGTGAAGTAGAAGATTATAAAATAAATATTATAGATTCAACATTAGGTATCCAAGATGAACTATTAAGTGAGTTTGTTTTATATCCAAACCCAGTAAAAAATGGACAATTAAAATTAAATGTACCAAGAGAAATTACAGATTTTAATGTGGTAATTTCAAATGTATTGGGTCAAACAGTGTTTGAACGAAAAATAAATGACAATTATAGCACAGCACATACAGTGAACACTTCTAATTTAAACCCAGGAATCTACTTTGTAACTGTAAGCACTAACTTAGGTATGGCCACAAAAAAAATGATTATTCAGTAAATATATTCGTATGTATACATTTATGAATTTGTATAGAGTTGAAGATTTAAAGTTTACTTAAAAATTACTATTTTTGCAAAAGTTATCAAATTAAGATTATCAATGTTTAATAGTTTATACATTCTAAGGAAGGTATTCTTTTTAATGCTAATGTTTTCTTCATACACATTATTTTCTCAAATAATAACTGAAAATTTTGATACGAGGCCAGCTAGTTGGACAAATGGAGGGCAATTAAATTATGTGAGTAATGGAAATACCATTCAAGGTACCTCTTCTTTACGTATATTAAAAGGTGAAGTAGCAATTTCACCTATATTTGATGCTAGTTCATTTAATTTTATATCAGTTTCATTCAGTTTTAGAGCCAGACAAATGGAGACTGGGGAGCAACTAAGAGTTGAATTTTTTGATGGTTCTAATTGGCAAATTATGGGCTCTATTGTAATTGATGGAGTTTACTATTTAGAAAGTACAAATTATTTTTTAAATACAGTTACAATTGCTGCGCCTGCTAATTTACCTTCAAATGCTCAAATAAGATTTTCTGTAGTTGACCCTGACAATAGTGATAATAATGACAGGTTTTTTATAGATGATGTAATAATTTATGGAAGTATGTATTGTTTTTCTACAGGAGATGATACAGATCCATATACTACAGGTATTCGATTAGTTGATTTTAATACCATTTCAAATCCAACACCTATTAATATTTATGATGGGTATTCAGATTTTACTTCAATTTCAACTACAATTGTGAGAGGAACAACTTACCCTTTAACAGTAAATGTGAATACGGATGGGAATTATAGAGTTTATGCTATAGCTTGGATTGACTGGGATCAGGATGGTGTTTTTAATGATGCCAATGAAAGATATGAATTAGGTTTTAGAAATAATAATGATAATAGAGCTACAAACTTATCTCCATTGTCAATAACTGTGCCTTCAAATGCAGTAATTGGAAACACAAGAATGCGTGTATCTGCTGAATGGAATGAATATCCAACAAGTTGCGAAACAGGTTTTGATGGAGAAGTTGAAGATTATAGTATTAATGTAACTTGTGGGAGTTCTAATATTTGGACAGGTACAGTAAGTGATGACTGGAATATAGATGGTAATTGGAGTTGTGGTGAAGTACCTTCAATAACAAATAATACCGATGTATTAATACCCACAGGTCTTTCAAGATACCCTATCATTTATGCTGCAGGAAATTCAGGTTTCGTGAATAATATAGAATTTGAAAATGGGTCTTCACTTACCGTTTTAGATAATAGTTTTGAAATTGCTGGAACAATAGTACTTGATGGAATTATTGATTTAGAAGGTGAATCACAATTAATTCAAACAACAGGTAGTGTTTTTGATAATGCAAGTACTGGAAGTATTGAAATAGAACAGCAAGGAGAAGGTAATTTATATCGATATAATTATTGGTCATCACCCGTTTACACAGCTACTGATGTTAATGGAAATTATACAACAATAAATGATGCATTAAGAGATGGAACAAATAGCACTCCAGGATCCATAGTATACACATCTGGATTAAATGGTAGTATTTCACCGGTTACTTTAAGTACAATTTGGATGTATAAATTTTCTGATAGAAATAGTGATTATAGCCAATGGCAATTTATTGGGAACTCAGGTAAGATTTATTCAGCAGAAGGTTTTAGCTTAAAAGGAACTGGAGCAATTGGAGAGCAAAACTATGTGTTTATTGGGAAGCCTAATAATGGTACGATTTTGTTATCAGTTGGAGCGGATAATAATTACCTTGTTGGAAATCCGTATCCTTCAGCATTAGATGCCAATCAATTTTTAATGGACAATAGTCCGTCTGGTACGGGTTCAATAGGTGGTAGTGGCGCATTGTATTTCTGGGAGCATTATGGTGGTAATTCTCATAATCTTGCAGATTATCAAGCAGGTTATTCAACTTATAGTTTGTCTGGAGGTGTACCAGCATCTTCATACCCAGGGTTAAGTGGAGGCTCCTCAGTTAAAGGTGCTCCAGAAAGATATATTCCTGTGGGACAAGGTTTTTTTATTGAAGCAGATGCAGATGGTGGAGACATTGAGTTTAATAATGGACAGCGTATTTTTGTAACGGAATCGTCAGGAAACTCAGTTTTTATGAAAGGTTCAACTACAAAAGGTAAATTAACAGATGATAATACAATTGACCTAAGACCTAAATTTAGAATTGGTTTTGATGCACCTGAAATTAATCATAGACAATTACTACTTACTATTGATGAAAACGCTTCTGATGCAATTGATTGGGGTTATGATGCGGCAATGTATCAATTATTTGATGATGATATGTTTTGGTTGCTTGATAACTCAAAATATGTGATTCAAGCTACGAATGAAATTTTAGGCAAAAAAGAATTTCAATTAGGAATTCAAACTGAAAACGGGGGAGAAATTTCTATTAAAATCGATGAGCTATTAAATGTCTCAGAGGATACAAAATTATATGTAAAAGATAATGTTACGGGAATGTTACATAATATCTCTGCAAATGATTTCGAGATTTATCTTGAACCAGGAGAATATTTGGGTCGATTTTCAATAGTTTTTGAGTCAAATAAACCAGTAGTTGAAGAGGTTATTTTGGGTGATGAAATTATTGTTTATATGGATAACGTAAACCGTCAACTTATTGTAAAGAACTCTAAAAACAATAAAATTAATACAGTCCAAGTTTTTAATACTATGGGACAGCTTGTTTCAAATTGGGACAATCTTATTTTCGATGTTGAAATGAATCTTCCTTTACAAGTAAATACCGGAGTTTATTTGGTATATATTAATGCTAATAGTGAAATTTTTTCTAAAAAAATAGTTGTTGAATAAACATAAAAAAAGGCTTTAATTTTAAAGCCTTTTTTTATGTTTAATTGTTTATCAATTACTTAAATGCAGGCAGTCCCGTAATATCCATACCGGTAATTAATAAGTGAATATCATGCGTTCCTTCATAGGTAATTACACTTTCTAAATTCATCATATGTCTCATAATAGAATATTCACCAGTAATTCCCATAGCACCTAAAATTTGTCGCGCTTCTCTAGCAATATTAATAGCCATTTCAACATTATTTCGTTTTGCCATAGAAATTTGTGCACTTGTAGCTTTATCTTCATTTCTAAGCGTACCCAATCGCCAAGTTAATAATTGCGCTTTTGTGATTTCAGTAATCATTTCAGCTAATTTTTTTTGCTGTAATTGATAACCAGCAATTGGTTTGTCAAATTGAACACGTTCTTTTGCATAACGCAAAGCCGTATCATAACAATCCATGGCAGCTCCAATTGCTCCCCAAGCAATTCCATATCTAGCAGAATCTAAACATAAAAGAGGTGCTCCTAAACCATCTTTATTAGGTAATATATTTTCTTTTGGAATTTTTACGTTATCAAATATTAATTCACCCGTTGCAGAAGCTCTTAAAGACCATTTATTGTGCGTTTCTGGGGTAGAAAACCCTTTCATACCACGTTCAACAATTAAACCTTTTATACGGCCTTGTTCATTTTTTGCCCAAACTACAGCAATATCAGCAAATGGCGAATTTGAAATCCACATTTTAGCGCCGTTAAGTACATAGTGATCACCCATATCTTTAATATTGGTAACCATACCGCCTGGATTTGAACCAAAATCAGGCTCAGTTAATCCAAAACAACCTAAAAATTCTCCACTCGCTAGTTTTGGCAGGTATTTTTGTTTTTGCGCTTCACTTCCAAATTTCCAAATAGGATACATAACTAATGAAGATTGAACAGATGCTGTTGACCGAACACCAGAATCACCTCTTTCAATTTCTTGCATAATCAATCCATACGCCATTTGGTCTAGTCCCGCTCCTCCATATTCTTCAGGAATATATGGCCCAAAAGCACCAATTTCAGCCAATCCAGAAACAATTGAAGTTGGAAATTTCGCGTCTTGTGCGGCTTTTTCTATAATTGGAGAAACTTCACGTTTTACCCATTCACGAGCTGCATCTCGTACTAAAATATGCTCTTCAGTTAATAATTCATCTAATTGAAAATAATCTGGAGCTTGGTATAAATCTTGAGACATAAATAGATGTTTAATGTTTTTTACAAATTTAAGAATTAAAGTCTTTACCAATTGATTTTTTAAAATCTTTTATTCATTACATTTGTGTTAATGAGTTATACCTTAGGAAAAGACGAAAAACTAAAAAGTAAAGCTGCAATTGAGCAATTATTTGCAGAAGGTATTCGTATAAAATCGTTTCCACTTCAATTAGTGTATTTGGAAAAAGAGCATTATTCTCAGTTTCCTGTGAAAGTTGGATTTACAGTACCAAAACGTGCTGTAAAATTAGCAGTACATAGAAATAGAATAAAGCGATTGATGAGGGAAGTTTATAGAAAAAACAAACATTGTTTTGTTAAAAATTTAAATAAGCAATATATATTTATGTTTATTTATATGTCAAATGAGGAACTTAGTTTGAATGATTTAGAGCAATCTATTTTAAAGTTATGTGATAAGTTTTTAGTTAAAATTACCAAAAATGAATAAAATTAAAAAAATTGGGGTTGGTGTTTTTGTAAGTATTTCTGTTTTAATTTCTATCGGTTTTCAATCTAACTTTTTTGAAATTGCGAAGCAAATAGATATTTACACTACATTGTTTAAAGAGTTGAATATGTATTATGTTGATGAAGTGAATCCGGCAAAACTTACTAGCAATGCAATAAATCATATGCTTCAAAATTTAGACCCATATACTCGTTATTATGACGAGCAAGGAGTGGAAGGTGCAAGAATTGAGCAATCGGGTCAATATGGTGGAATTGGAGCCATTACAAATTTTAAGAATAAAACACTCGTAATTAAAGAAATTTTAAAGAATTCTCCAGCCGAAAAATCTGGAATAAAGGCCGGAGATAAGATTTTAAAAATAGATGATTTTATAGTAAAAGATTTTGAAGGAAATGGTATTTCAACATTGTTAAATGGATTGCCAAACACTAAAATAAAACTCCAAATTGAACGTCAAAATAAAAAGATTGAAGTTGAGTTAACGCGTAAAAAAGTTGAAATTAACCCAGTGCCATATTATACCATGTTAGATGCTGAGGTTGGATATATTTCATTCACCACGTTCAATGAAAAGGCAGCTTCTGAAGTAAAAAAAGCATTTTTAGAATTGAAAGATGAAGGAATGAAAAAATTAATTTTAGACGTTCGAAGTAATCCTGGAGGTTTATTGATGGAAGCGGTAAAAATTACCAATTATTTCATACCTAAAGATAAAATTGTTGTAACCACTAAAGCTAAAATTGAAAAGTGGAGTGATACGTTTAAAACACGTGAAGAACCATTAGATTTAGAAATACCAATTGCAATACTTGTCAATAATAGATCAGCTTCAGCATCTGAAATCTTAGCGGGTTCGTTACAAGATTATGATAGAGCAGTTATTGTTGGAGAGCGTTCTTTTGGGAAAGGTTTAGTTCAACGGTACAGAGAACTTTCTTATGGAACACAAATGAAATTAACTATTTCTAAATATTATACACCTAGCGGAAGATGTATTCAAGAATTAGATTATACAAATAGAGATGAAGAAGGAAATATTCCAAAATTTTCTGATGCAGGAAGAGAACAATATAAAACTGAAATTGGAAGAACCGTTTATGGTGGAGGTGGTATTTTACCAGATATTGAAATTGAAAAACCAACAACAACAAAAACTACAGAAGCTTTATTTAATTCTGATGCTTTTCTAAATTTTGTTACAAATTATTTTTATGAACACACAACAATTACAGAACCTTCAACATTTCAGTTAGGTGATAGCGATTTTAATTCACTGAAGTTATACGTATCTAAAAATAATGAAGCTTTTGAAACCGATACAGAAGTTGAATTTAATAAAGCAAAAAAGAAAGCAATTTCAGAAGGATTAAGTCTTGATTTAGATAAAACATATTCTGAATTGTTAAAGAAAATACAGCTAGAAAAATTAAAAGAATTAGACAAAAATAAAGAAGAGATTTTACATAAGTTAACCGAGGAAATTGTAAAGCGTTATTACTATGATGAAGGCGTTTATAAACAAAAAGCTGCTTTTGATAATGTTATTATAAAAGCGTCCTCAATTTTATACGATTCACAAAAGTACAATTCAATATTAAAAATATAAATTGCTCAGATTACAATTCACTAAATAAATAGATTAAGTTGTATCTTTGATACCTCAAATTTAGAATATGTCACATTCAACAATTAAAGGAAGAACTCGCGCTCAAGAATCATCAAAAGCCATAGAGCGTTTATACATATCAATGCGCCATTTATTTACCAGAGGTTTTTATAAACCAAATGGAATTTCAGGAGATGCATTAAGAGAAGCTTTGCTGGTACTTAGACCAGAAATATACGGATCAATTGCTGAAGAAAAAGTAGAATTAAATGGGTTAATTTACGCTATCGAGCGTTTACCTCAGGGAATTGAAGAATGTAGATACATTAATTTAACCGCCGATGAAGGGTATTCAAATTCACATTTTAAACCTATTATTCCGCCTAAACGAAGAAGAACTTGTTTTAGAATAGACAAGGATCAAATGAATATTGAAGTAACACGTGGAAGATCTGAAATTTATGACATACTAACACATCTTACCTTTTTATTTGTTGAATCATATAAAATTGCGAATAAAGTTTTAGTAAATGATGAGGGTGAAACTATTAGGGAGTGGAAAAAATTAGAAGATACAGTATTACATAATAGAAAACTATCTAGAGACAATAGAGATATTATGTTAGCCCATATGGCAAGTATTCTGGGTAGAACTTTTGAGGAAACACAAAGTATCCACCAAGAATTAGGTGAAGAAAAGAATCCAGATCGCTTTTTTCAAATTATTTATTGGTTAGGGCATATTGCGCTAAGTGAGAAAATTTATGGTATAAAAAGAGCTATTAATTTTAGCCCTGTTTTAAGAGAAAGAATTGGGCATCATATTTATGGAGAAGTTTGGGCAACAAATATTAAAGACGTTTTAAATCAACAGAAATTACTAAAACGCCCACTTCATATTATTAGCGCTAATATGCATAGTGTAATGAACTCTCTTTATGCACCAATTGTTTTACCGCAGCAAATTAAAAATAATGATACTATTTCGCTATATGAATTGCTAAGTGATGATGAGAATGAAGATTTACGTAAACAAGTGATGGATTATGCTGCTGACAACGGCCTAACATTTATAAAAGATACTTCAGGAACCAATATTAATGTTCAAATTATTGATACTGCGAAAATTGATATGAGTAAAACTCAATATTCTTTTGATGGAACTCTTGAAAATGAAGAAAAACCTGTACTAATTGTCATGGATTATGCATTTGGTGAGCAAGCTTATGAAACAATGGATGAGCTTTTAAAGCCATATGTTTGTGAAAACAGTAAAAATTATCACCTCAATATTGAGTCTATTTCAATTATGGGAAAAGCAGGTATTTTGGAGGGTGGAAAAGGAGATATCATGATACCGTCTTCTCATATTTTTGAAGGAACAGCAGACAACTACCCATTCAAGAATCAACTTAAAAAAAGAATGTTTGAAGGTTGTGGAGTAAACGTGTATACTGGCGCGATGGTTACCGTTCTTGGAACATCACTTCAAAATAAAGATATTCTAAAATTCTTTTATGATTCTACTTGGAAAGTTACCGGGTTAGAAATGGAAGGAGCACATTATCAAAAAGCAATACAAGCGGCTTCAAAAATTCGAGGGAATATTTCGAGTAAAGTTAAGGTGCGCTATGCTTATTATGCATCAGATAATCCATTACAAACGGGGAGTACATTGGCCTCAGGAGGCCTAGGAACAACAGGAGTATTACCAACATATGTAATAACTGAAAAGATTTTAGAACAAATTTTTTAAAACTATTTTTCAAAATAAAAATCAACGAACAAATGAACGTACTAATTTTAGGAGCTGGAGGAAGAGAACATGCATTGTCTTGGAAAATAGCACAAAGTGAATTATTGACTAAGTTGTTTATTGCACCAGGTAATGCAGGAACTTTAGAACTTGGAACCAATGTAATGCTAGATCCAAATGATTTTGAGGCTGTTAAAAAAGTAGTTTTAAAAAATAACATTGAATTAGTTATAGTTGGGCCAGAAGATCCTTTGGTAAAAGGAATTCATGATTTCTTTTTAAATGATGAAACCTTAAAAAGTGTTGCAGTTATTGGTCCAGAAAAGTACGCTGCTCAATTAGAAGGAAGTAAGGAATTTGCGAAAGAATTTATGAGTCGTCATCATATTCCAACAGCGGCTTATAAAAGTTTTACAAGTCAAAATTTGGAAGAAGGTTACCAATTTTTAGAAACATTAAATAAACCATATGTTTTAAAGGCTGACGGCTTAGCA
Source organism: Lutibacter sp. (assembly GCF_013041805.1). GTDB lineage: Bacteria > Bacteroidota > Bacteroidia > Flavobacteriales > Flavobacteriaceae > Lutibacter. The sequence continues at coordinate 76,699 of NZ_JABDRI010000076.1, read as the reverse complement.
GGAGGAAAAGGCGTATTAATTTTAAATGATTTGCAGGAAGCTAAAGACGAGTTAAAAGAAATGCTAACCAATCAAAAATTTGGAGCAGCAAGTAGTAAAGTTGTAATTGAAGAGTTTTTAGATGGAATTGAGTTGAGTTGTTTTGTTTTAACCGATGGGAAAAGCTATGTGAACTTTCCAAATGCAAAAGATTACAAACGAATTGGAGAAGGAGATATTGGCCTTAATACGGGCGGTATGGGAGCAGTTTCACCCGTTCCTTTTGCAGATGATGACTTTATGCAAAAGATAGAAGAGCGCGTTATCAAACCTACGATAGAGGGCTTGCAAAAAGATAGTATTCCATATAAAGGGTTTATTTTCTTTGGAATTATAAAAGTTGGGAATGAGCCTAAGGTAATAGAATACAATTGCCGTATGGGAGATCCGGAAACCGAAGTGGTGATACCGCGCATTAAAAGTGATTTACTCGAACTGCTAATTGCTGCAGGACAGAATGAATTGCATACTAAAACTATTAATTTTGAAGAAGATAGTGCTTGTACTGTTATGTTAGTGTCAGGTGGTTATCCTGAAGCATATGAAAAGGGAAAAGAAATTCATGGGCTTGAGAAAGTTAAAAATTCAATTGCTTTTCATGCGGGTACAACTATAGAAAAAAACAAAATTATTACCAATGGAGGACGCGTAATTGCGATTACTTCTTATGGAAATAATTTTAGGTCAGCATTAAATCAATCCTATCAAAACATTGAAAAAATTAGTTTTGATAAGATGAATTTTAGAACAGATATTGGTTTTGACTTGTAAAAAAAAATTCTTGTTGCACCGTTAAATTGGGGATTAGGTCATGCTACACGTTGCATACCCATTATTCACGCCCTAATAAAAGCAAATTATGAGCCAATTTTGGCGAGTGATGGTGATGCTTTATTATTACTTCAAAAAGAATTTCCTAGGTTAAAAAGTTATTCACTTCCGTCTTATAACATCAAGTACACACGGAATGGTAAAAATCTAAGGTATAAACTTTTAGTTCAAATTCCTTCAGTGGTTTCAGCTTCAAAAAAAGAACAAAAAATAGTTGAGCAACTTATTAAAAAGGAAAACATTATTGGAATTATATCTGATAACAGATTTGGAGTATATAATAAACAAATTCCTTCAGTTTATATCACGCACCAATTGAAAGTATTTTCAGGAATAACTACTTGGATTACTTCAAAAATACATCAAAAAATTATTAAAAAATTTGATGAATGTTGGATTCCTGATATAAAAGGAGAACCAAATTATTCAGGAGAATTAGGACATTTGGAAAAGCATAATTTAAATTTGAAATATGTAGGTGTTTTAAGCAGATTTACTTATCAAAAATTAGAGATTAAGTACAATTTATTGGTAGTACTTTCAGGACCAGAACCACAACGATCTTTGCTAGAAAACAAGTTACTTGTTGAGTTAAAAAATTACAAAGGAAACGTGCTATTCGTGAGAGGTGTTTTAGCGGAGAAAAAAATAGCAGCTTCTAGTAGTATTGAAATAGTAAATTATTTATTGACCAAAGATTTAGAAAGAGCAATGAATCAAAGTGAAATTATACTTGCTCGCTCTGGATATTCAACAATTATGGATTTGGCAGTTTTAGGAAAACAAGCTTTTTTTATTCCAACTCCTGGTCAGTATGAACAAGAATATTTAGCTGAAATTTTAAATAAAAAAGTAATTATACCTTTTTCAACTCAAGATAATTTTAAAATAGAAAATTTTAAAGAGTTAAAATTTTTTAAAGGATTTAAAAGAGAAGAATCGAGTATTGATCTAAATTTTTTCAACTTTTTCCAACGTAAATGAAAATACTGAACCTTTTTTATACTCACTTTCAACAAAAATTTGCTCGTTGTGCGCTTCAACAATATGTTTAACAATTGAAAGTCCTAAGCCAGAGCCCCCTTGCTCTCTTGATCTGCTTTGGTCAACTCTATAAAAACGTTCAAATAATCTTTTGTGATGTTCTGTTTTAATACCCTCACCATTATCAGCTACTTTCACAAGTATTTTTTCTTTTTTTAAATTCTCAACACTAATAATGGTAATACCTCCAATTTTTCCGTATTTTATTGAGTTTACTAATAGGTTTGTTAAAACTTGTTCAATGCGTTCAACATCCCCAATTACCATAATTGGAAATTCATAATATTTATCAAAAAGTAATGAGATATTTCTTTTTTTTGCTTTCATTTCAAGTAAATCAAATACATTTTGAATGACTTCAATGATATTAAAATGTTGTTTGTTTAAATCAAAATCAGCTGATTCTAATTTAGAGATCAAATCTAAATCTTTCACTATTGCAATAAGTCTATCAACACCTTTATTGGCTCTTTCTAAATATTTATGGCTAATATTTTTATCGTTTATTGCGCCATCAGCCAACGTTAATAAATAACCCTGTACTGTAAATAGTGGTGTTTTTAATTCATGTGAAACATTCCCTAAAAATTCTCTTCGATAACTTTCCCGAAGCGTTAAGCTTTTTATTTGTTTTTGTTTGTTTTCAGCAAATTTTTGAACTTCTTTAGAGAGTTTATCAACGTCAGATGTAATAGATGTTTTATTAAAGTCTGAAGAATCTAAAATTGAAACGCTGTCATATATTTTTTTTAAACGCTGAAAAATAAATTTTTCAAGCCTATATTGACTTATAATAAAAGTCATGATAAAAATAACACCAATTAGCACAAATGAAAAACTAAGAGTAATGCTAACATTAGAAAACAACTTAGTTGCTAATAACAATGCAAGTAGTGCTATAAAAGAAATATATAATGAGGTCCAAAATGCAAAAGAATATGTTTTTTTAATCTTCATCTAGTGTAAATTTATACCCAACACCTTTAACGGTTTTAAAATAGTTATCGCCTATTTTTTCACGTAATTTACGAATGTGTACGTCAATAGTTCTGCCACCAACAACAACTTCATTCCCCCAAACACTGTCTAAAATATCATCACGTTTAAAAACTTTTCCTGGTTTTGAGGCTAATAATGAGAATAGTTCAAATTCTTTTCTAGGAAGTGAAAGTTTTTTATTGTTTTTTATAACTACATATTCCTCTCTATCAATAGTTATATCGCCTATTACAACAGTAGTTGTTGATTCTATAGTTTTTGTCACTTTTATTCTTCTTAAAAGAGCTTTAATCTTACTTACTAAAACTTTTGGTTTTATTGGTTTAGTAATATAATCATCAGCTCCAACATCAAATCCAGCAACTTGAGAATAATCTTCACCTCTAGCTGTGAAAAAAGTAATTAGTACGTTTTCTAAACCTTTAGTTCCTCTAATTTTTTCACAAGCTTCAATTCCATCCATTTCCGGCATCATAATATCTAAGATAATTAAATGAGGAGTATGTTTTATTGCCTTATCAACTGCTTCAAGACCATTTTTTGCGGTATACACAGTATATCCTTCATTTTTTAAGTTGTAACCAACAATTTCTAAAATATCTGGTTCATCATCAACTAACAAGATTTTTATCTCTGAGTTTTTCATATGTACTAATTGTTTATCAATAAAAGCATTCAAAAATAGCGATTAATAATAGGAGCTAAGTAATTCATAGTAAATGTATTTAAAATTATAACATTTTACTAACATTAAACTTACAGTATGTTAATTTAAAGCGGGAATTGATGATAAATCAAATTTTCAAAAGAATTATTTAGTGATAAATTATATTTTTTAGTTCGAATTTTCTATTTTTAACTTGAAAAAGTTAACTATAATAAATTGATATGAAAAAGAACTACCTATTTTGGGTTGCATTTACTGTGACCTCTATTTGTTTTGGACAAACTATTTTTATAAATGAAATTCATTACGATAATACTGGTGGAGATGTTGGTGAAGGAGTTGAAATTTGTGGACCAGCTGGAATTGATTTAGCAGGTTATCAGGTAAGGTTGTACAATGGATCAAATGGAGGTCTTTACGATACAATTTTAAATTTATCAGGTATTATTCCAAACCAACAAAATAATATGGGTACATTATGGTTTCCAAAGGAAGAAATTCAAAACGGAAACCCAGATGGATTTGCTCTTGTAGATAATTCTGGGAATGTAATTCAATTTTTAAGTTATGGAGGTATTATTACTGCTATTGATGGTCCCGCGGCAGGTATGATTTCAGAAAATATTGGTGTAGTAGAAACAGAAGCTACTACTCCTGTTGGTTACTCCCTTCAACTCATTGGTTCTGGTTCAGAATACACGGATTTTACTTGGAGTGTACCAATAGTTGCAACTCCTGGCTTGCCAAACACAACTCAAACTTTACCTGTTGTTAAAAATGAAATAGAAGGCTTTACATTATATCCAAATCCGGTTTCAAATGGTAAATTATTTATTACTTCAAGAAATAAATCGATTTTTAAAATTGAAATATATTCTATGTTCGGAAAATGTGTTTATAAAAATGAAACTAATTATAATAATCCTATGAATATCCCAAATGTACCAGCTGGAATTTATATGATAAGAGTGGAAGAAGATAACAAAATAGCTACACGAAAACTTATTATTGAGTAAAACTTAAAAAACACAACAAAGTATGAATCTTAAAATTAATTTTGAAAATATTTTATTTTTAGATATTGAGACGGTTCCAGAAGTTGAACTTTTTTCGAATTTATCTGAGTCAAAACAACAACTATTCGCATTAAAAACTCAATATCAGAGAAAAGATGAATTTACACCAGAGGAATTTTATGAACGTGCTGGAATTTGGGCTGAGTTTGGTAAAATTGTATGCATATCTGTAGGTTATTTTACTAATTTTAATACGAACGATAGAGTTTTTAGAGTTACTTCATTTTTTGGAGATGAAATTAAAATTTTAGAAGATTTTAAAAATCTATTGAATAATCATTTTAATAAATCTCAACACTTGTTATGTGGTCATAATGGTAAAGAATTTGACTTTCCCTATATAGCTCGACGCATGATAATCCATCAAATAGCATTGCCAGAAAAACTAAATTTATTTGGAAAAAAGCCTTGGGAAATTCCACATTTAGACACTATGGAATTATGGAAATTTGGTGATTACAAACATTTTACTTCCTTACAATTATTAACATCAATTTTAGGGATTCCTTCGCCAAAAGATGATATTAGTGGAAGTGAAGTAAGTACTGTTTATTATAAAGAGAATGACATTGAACGAATTGTGAAATATTGCGAAAAAGATACTATTTCAGTTGCTCAGTTATTACTTCGTTTTAACAATGAACCACTTCTTAATGTCAATAAAAATATTATCAGTGTTTAATCCTCTAACTTAGCTTCAAGCTCAAACCAACGTTCTTCTTTTTGTTCTATTTTTGATTGAATTTCTTGAAGTTTTATGGAGAGTTTATTAATTTCATCACCAGAAATAGTAGTATCTAAAAATTTAGCCTCAATTTCTTTCTTTTCATTGTTTAAAGTCTCTATTTCACTTTCAATAGAATTGTATTCTTTTTTCTCTTTAAAGGTAAGAGTGGTTTTTTTATTGTTTTTTTGGCGAGTGTCAACTTTAGGGGTTTGAGCAATTTCTTGAGATGGTTTAGAATCTTCGTAAGCTCTATAATCTGAATAATTTCCAGGAAAATCTTCAACAATAGCATTACCTCTAAAAATAAATAAATGATCTACAATTTTATCCATAAAATAACGGTCATGGGAAACTACTAATAAGCAACCAGGAAAATCTAATAAGAAATTTTCAAGAACGTTTAGTGTAATAATGTCAAGATCGTTTGTGGGTTCATCTAAAATTAAGAAGTTTGGATTTTGAATTAATACGGTACATAAATACAAACGTTTACGCTCGCCACCACTTAATTTTTCAATAAAATCATATTGGCGTTTTCTACTAAATAAGAATCGTTCAAGTAATTGACCTGCTGAAAGGCTCCTGCCTTTTGTTAATGGTATTTGTTCACCATATTCTTTAATAATTTCAATTACTTTTTGACCCGGTTTTGGGTTAATTCCGTCCTGAGTATAGTATCCAAATTTTATGGTTTCACCAACTACAACTTTACCGGAATCAACAGGCAATTTTTGAGTAATAAGATTTAAAAATGACGACTTTCCTGTTCCGTTTTTACCAATAATTCCAATTCGTTCACCACGTAAAAAATTATACTCAAACTTGTTTAAAATTTTTAGATCACCAAACGATTTAGAAATATGATGCAATTCTAAAATTTTAGAACCCATGCGTTCCATGTTTATTTCTAATTGAACTTGGTGATTATCTCTTCTTTTATGAGCCTCTTCTTTTATTTTATAAAAATCATCAATTCTAGATTTAGATTTAGTAGTTCTAGCTTTTGGCTGTCTACGCATCCAATCTAATTCTTTGGTAAACAAATTTTTAGCTTTCGATATACTTGCTTGTTCAGCAGCTATTCGTTCTTCCTTTTTTTGTAAATAGTAAGAGTAATTCCCCTTATAAGTATAAAATTCACCATTATCTAATTCAACAATTTCATTACAAACACGTTCTAAAAAATAGCGATCGTGTGTTACCATAAATAAGGTAATTTTTTCTTTTTTAAAGTAGTTTTCAAGCCACTCTATCATCTCTAAATCTAAATGATTTGTTGGTTCATCTAAAATTAATAAATCTGGTTTATGAATAAGAATTACGGCCAACGCTAATCGCTTGCGTTGACCACCAGAAAGAGAACCTACTTTTTTGGATAAATCTTCTAGTTTTAATTTAAATAAAATTTGCTTGTATTGTGTTTCAAAATCCCACGCATTATGTTGTTCCATTTTTTCAAAAGCGTGCTGATAAGCTTTTTCATCGGAAGGGTTTTTTAGTGCATGTTCGTATTCAGAAATTATCTTTAACGTGTCATTATCAGAATCAAAAATGGTTTGTTCAATTGTTAAACTATCATTTAAAGTGTCTTCTTGTGCTAGATATTCAATTTTTAAACCTTTTCTTGAAACTACTTGGCCGCTATCAGAACTATCAATACCTGCTATAATGTTTAATATAGTTGTTTTTCCTGTTCCGTTTTTAGCTATAAAAGCAATTTTTTGACCTTCATTTATTCCGAAGGAGATATCATTAAAAAGCTCAACTTCTCCATATGATTTTGAGATATTTTCAACAGATAGGTAATTCATTCAATCTAAGTTTTGGCAAAGCTACATAAAAAAACCCGAGAAGTAATTTTCAGGTTTTTTAAAATTAAAATTGAAAACTCAATTAAAAATTTGTTTTAAAAGCGATATTATTATTTCAATATATAAAAAGGATTGAAGAAATTTGTTATAAATTCTTCATTATTAGTAAGGCTAATAAATTGTATATTGCACACTCATATGAAAAGCAACAAAACGAGCATACTAGTTATAGTTGGAATGATGTTAATTTCCACGTTTTCTAGCGCTCAACTTATAAATATTGAGGAAGAAAATGAGTTAAAATTTCAAGAATATTTTTTTGAAGCATTAAAACAAAAAGCTATAAAAAACTTTAGTAAAGCAATAGAGTCTTTGGAAAAGTGTTATGAAATAGACTCAACAAATATTGGTGTATCGTTTGAGTTTTCTAAAAATTATTTTTTAACGAAAAGTTATTTTGAAGCTGAATTGTTTGTCAATAAAGCTTTGGAGAAAGAACCAAATAACAGTTATTTATTGACTCATAAAGTTGAGATTTTAAAAGAACAGCAAAAACTTGAAGAAGCCATTGATATTCAAAAAAAATTAATTGAAATAAATCCAAAAAATTCAGATAAACTAGTCTTACTGTATATTCAGAATAAAGACTTTAAAAAAGCAGAACATTTAATTGTTGAAATTGAAGAAAATGCTTTAGCAAGTAAAAGAATAAAAAGTTTAAAATCATATCTCGAAAACAGAAATAAAATAGAAAAAAAAACAAACTTAAAAGTAGTTTTAGCAACTGATAATGAGGATATTGAAATATTGAAAGAAAAGTACAAGAAAAATAAAGATTATAAATTACTTCAAACAATATTAACTATTGAAGAGAAAAAGCAACTTTTTGAGGCTTTAGAATTAGATAGTAAAAATGGATTAGAATTGTTCCCGGCACAACCATACTTGTATAAAATGAATGGGTTAGCCTTAAATAAATTAGGGAAATATAATGAAGCAATTGACGTTTTAACTCTTGGCATTGATTTTGTTATAGATAACCCTGCAATGGAAGCTGATTTTTACGAGCAGCTTTCAATAAGCTATGAAGGAATAATGAAACAGAAGGAAGCTTTAAAATTTAAACAGAAAGCTCAAGAACTAAGAAATAAATTTGAATGAAGTATTTTACAAAAATATTGATAGTAATTTTACTAATTGTAACTTCTTGTAAGTCTAATAAGGACCTTGTAAATTCAACTAAAATTAATAATATTTCTACTAAAAAAATAATTAGCAATCATTACAATAATAACTTTCATCAGCAAACGATATATGCAAAGTTAAATGCAAAATATAGAGATAAAAAAACATCAGCTTCTGTAAGTATTAAATTACGTTTAGAAAAAGATAAAACCATTTGGATGAGTGCCACTAAATTAGGAATTCCGTTAGCGAAAGTGAAAATTACACCTAATAGAGTGGTTTATTATGAAAAATTGCAAAGAACTTATTTTGATGGAGATTTTTCATTATTAAGTAAATGGTTAGGGGCAGAATTAGATTATGAAAAAGTTCAAAATATTTTATTAGGACAAGCCGTTTTAAACTTAAAAAAAGGAAAATATAATTCAGTTATTGACAAAAATTCGTATCAATTATCACCTAAAAAAGATAATGAGTTATTTGGTATTTTGTTTTTTCTGAATCCAGAGAATTTTAAATTAGATAAGCAAGAAATTCGACATCCTGAAAAACAACAATTATTATCGGTATCATATCCAAATTATAATAAAATTAAAGGAGAACAATTCCCTAAAAACATTTATATTAGAGCTTCAGATGATAAAAATTTAACAACTATTGATATAGAATATCGCTCAGTTGAGTTTAATAGAGAGTTAACGTTTCCGTTTTCAATACCAAAAGGATATAAAGAAATTAGTTTAAAATAATGCAGTTTAAATTAAAGTACTTACTTTTTAGTTTTTCACTACTTATTAGTGCACCTATTTTTGCACAAAAAACAAAACGTCAAGTTTTAGAAGCGCGCAGAGTTCAAAACCAGAAAGATCAAATTTATATAAACGCATTACTTTCGAACACAAAGAGAAAGGAAAAGAATTTATTAAGTGATTTAAGTGATTTAAAAGATAAAATTAAGATTCGTGAAAATTTAATCACTGCTATTTCAAATGAAGCAAATGAGTTGGATAACGAAATTTATTTAAATCAGCTTGAAATAAATCAAAACCGGCGAGATTTAAAAGCATTAAAAAAGGATTATGCTGATATGATTTTTCAATCTTACAAAAGTAAATCTCAAAATAGTAGAATAATGTTTCTACTTTCCTCAGAAAATTTTTATCAAGGATACAAGAGGTTTCAGTATATGAAACAGTATACATCTTTTAGAAAGAAACAAGGAGAAGAAATTTTTAAAAGGACTGAAAATCTACAAATATTAACAGATACTTTACAGTTAAAAAAAGAGTTAAAACAGGCACTTTTATTAGAACAGCAAAAGGAAAAAAATGCTGTAGAAAAAGAAAAAAATGAACAAGAAAATTTATTGAGTCAAGTAAAGAAAAAGGAAAATAAATATAAAAAACAAATTAAACAATTTCAAAAAGAAGAAGCTAGGATAGACGCGTTAATAGAAAAAGCTATTAGAGATGCAATTGCTGCTTCTAACAAAAAAAATACAACAACCGGAAGTTCAAATAAAACAGCAACGTTTACATTAACTGCTGAGGCAAAAGAATTAGCATCAAAGTTTACTTTAAATAAAGGGAAATTGCCTTGGCCGGTTGAAAAGGGATATGTTTCTACTTATTATGGAAAACAGCCGCATCCAATTGTTAAAACAGCTACAATTCAAAGTAATGGAGTTAGAATTACTACAAATAAAGGAAGTAAAGCAAGAGCTGTTTTTGAAGGTACTGTTTTAGCAGTTCAAGTAATGACAGGAAATAAAAAAGCTGTTTTAATTCAGCATGGAAATTATATAACTGTATATAAAAATTTAGAAAATATTACGGTTAACAAAGGTGATAAGTTAAAAACTAAACAAATTATAGGAACTATTTTTACTGATAAAATTACGGATAAAACAATTTTAGGATTTGTACTTTCAAATAACACAAAAACTGAAAATCCAAGAAATTGGATTTATAAAATGTAATTTTAAGTTAAAAATAACGCCTTTAACTCTGTAGCTTCTAGAGGGTCCATTTTTCCAGAAAGTATTAAACTCAATTGTTTTCTTCTTAGAGCACCTTCAAAACGTTCTTTTTCTAAATCGGTTTCAGGCTTAATTTTTGGAATAGTTACTGGAGTTCCAGTATTATCAACCGCTACAAACGTATAAATTCCTTCATTTACTTTACTCCGTTCTTGAGATTCTCTGTCTTCACTCCAAACATCTACATAAATTTCCATAGAAGATTTAAAAGCGCGTGATACTTTAGCCTCAATAGTTACTACGCTTCCTACAGGAACGGCTTTGTTAAAGGCTACATGATTTACAGATGCGGTAACCACAATTCTTCTTGAATGACGACGAGCAGCTATGCTGCAAGCTCTATCCATTCTTGCTAGTAATTCTCCACCAAATAAATTTCCTAACGGATTAGTTTCACCAGGTAACACAATATCTGTAAGTATAGTTAATGATTCTTTAGGTGTTTTTATCATACGGTTCAATTTTTTACAAAGGTATTTTTATTTTATGAAAAAGTAAGTGTAAAAAATATTGATTTTAGTATTCTTTAACTAACAACCAGGCATCTTCCGAGTCCGTTTTTTTTATGGTATTTAAGGTATTTATTGCATTAGTTCTTGAACTAAAACTCTCGTAGGCAACTTGTGTCAAATTCCATTTGTTAAGGCCTAAAATTTTAGCATTAAAACCTTTTTGAATTAATTGTTGTAGTTTTTTTTCAGCATTTAAAGGCTCTCTAAAAGCACCAGCAATAATGTGATATTTATGCGTTTTTTTAGTTACATTTAAAGTAATTGTAGGTAGTGGATTTTTAATTACAAACGTAGCTTCTTGTATTGTTTTTTCAACTTGCTGTTGCTGTTGTTCACTTTTAGCAACTAAATTATTGTATTCGTATTTTTGATATTCTTTCCAAGTAACAGTAGCTAAAGCAAAAAATATTGCGGCAGCTGCGGCATATTTAATAAATACAGGAGTTTTTCGTTTGTTTTCGTCTGAAGATAGTATAGGAGCAACAGTTTCTAATTGAGCTACTTTTTCTTTATATGAAATTCTTTTTACAGCAGGCGACACATAAGAACTTAACCCAAATGAAGATGTTAAGTAGTTGATCGTATTGCAAGGCTCAAAAATTAGTTTTTGCTCATTATTTAAATGAAACGAACCAATATTTTCTAACTCAAGTTCTCCTGTTTTTAAAGAGTTATTCCATTTAAACACTTCTTTATTCATAAACTCAATAGCCTCAGCGTATGAAATATTTTTAGAAGTAGCTATGTAATTTGCTAACAAGCCGTCATTATTATGCAAGTTAGAATTAAAAGTTAACTGTTTAGAAGGTGCATAAAAAGTATGAGTGTAATGATTTACTTTTGCCGAAATTGTATTTGTTACAAAACCACCAAAACTAGGTATAATTACGCATTCGTATCTGTATAATAATTCACTTATGTAGTTAGCTAATGTCATCTAAACAAATATAGAAAAAAGCATACTTAAAATTCGAGTTATTGGTAATTTTTATTAACAATAATTTTATATATTGACAATCAAATTGTTAAAAACATGCTAGAAGAAGAATTACTTTATGTATTGGCGTTACAACGCGCAAAAGGTATTGGAGATATTAATGCTAAAAAGCTAATTGCTCACTGTGGAAGTGCAAAAAACGTGCTTACTGAAAAAAGAAAAAACATTGAAAAAATAAATGGAATTGGTTCTTTTTTACTTAATAATTTATTTGATGTTACCAACTTAAAAGCAGCAGAAACTGAGTTAAAATACATTCAGGAGAATTCAATTGAAACCGTGTATTTTAGAGATGCTAATTATCCAGAAAGATTAAAGCACTGTGTAGATGCGCCTATTTTATTTTTTAAAGAAGGAAATATTAATTTAAAAAGGCAGCCAATAATAAGCATAGTTGGAACCCGTAAAATAACGAGTTATGGACGTGATTTTTGCGAAAAACTAATTTCAGATTTAGCGCTATACAATCCAATTATTGTAAGTGGTTTTGCCTATGGTGTTGATATTTGTGCTCATAGAGCTGCTATAAAAAATGACCTACAAACTATTGGTGTTTTGGCTCATGGGTTTGAAGAAATATATCCAAAATCTCACAAAAAATATGTTTCTGAAGTCAATAAAAATGGCGGATTTATTACTGATTTTTGGCATAATGATGAACTTCAACGAGAAAACTTTTTAAAACGAAATAGAATAGTTGCAGGTATTTCTGAAGCAACAATTATTATAGAATCAGCTGAAAAAGGAGGCTCATTGGTTACTGCTGACATCGCAAATTCATATAGTAGAGATGTGTTTGCAGTTCCTGGTAGAAGTACTGATGTTTATAGCAAAGGTTGTAATGAGTTAATTAAACGAAACCAAGCTGCAATTTTAACCTCGGCCAAAGATTTAATCGAAAATTTAAATTGGGAATTAGAGGAAATAAAATCTAATCCAATTCAAAAACAACTATTTGTTGAACTATCAGAAATTGAACAATTAGTATATGATTTTCTACTTGAAAACGGAAAAGAACTATTAGATTTAATTTCTTTGAATTGCAAGTTGCCAATTCACCAAACCACAACTATTTTATTTAATTTGGAAATGAAAGGTGTTGTAAAACCATTACCAGGAAAATTATTTGAAGCAGTTTAAAAATTTCTTTCAATACCAGCTACCCATTCATCTAAAAACTCATCAATTTCTTCAATAAACTCAGTTGGTTTTTGCGTTCTGTTTATGGTACAGTGAATTATAATTTTAGTTCTTTCAGGAGGAAAGCCAGTTGTAATTGTCCAAGATAGCGCATTAGGGCAATTTAATAAGGTAAAACGTATTCCGCCATTAATTTTATCAAAACTAATTTCAAATTCTCCCCAAAGTGTAGCTCCTTTAAAGTTATTATTACTTTTTTCAAGGAAAAACATAGACTCAGTAAACTTTTCTAAATCTTTCGGATTAATTTTCTCTTGAATAAATTCTTCAGTGGTTTGTTTATCAATAATTCTAAAAAACTCCATATTATATTTTTTTTGATTGAATACTTTCAAAAATTACTGTTAAAAGTATTAAAAAACCACCAATTAAAGTTTTGGACGCAGGTATTTCACTTAAAACTAAAAATCCGAAAATGATACCATAAATGGGTTGAATACTACTCATGATACTTGCTGTGCTAATTGAGAAATTTTTAAAACTCATTACAAAAAGAGTATGACCAATTGAAGTTGTAACTAAAGCTAAAACAACTAATGCTGGGATATCATTTGCAATGGGGTTTACATCAAAAATAAAAAAAGCTGGCCATAAAATTAAAGTCACCGTTAGCATTTGGTAAAACATAAGCATAGAACCATTATAATTTGCAACTTTCTTTTTTAATAAAATATTTCTTAATGCATAAAAAACAGATGAAATTACACCAAAAATCACACCGAGTGTATAGTTGTTTTTGAGGTTAAATTCTGGTGTTAAAAAGTAGATTCCAATTAATACTAAGATGCCTAAAAATACGTGCTTATTATTTAATTTGGTTTTAAAAAAAATAGGTTCTAAAAGAGCAGTAATTACTGGATATGTAAATAACGAAAGCATTCCAATGGCAACGTTTGATAATTGCAACGCATAAAAATAGGTGATCCAATGAATTCCAAAAAACAAACCACTAAGCAAAATTGTTTTCCAATCTTTTTTGTTTGTTACTTTTAAATCAATCTTTTTGTGCCAAATAAATAGTCCTAAAAAAAGGGCAGCAAGCAAACATCTAAACCAAATTGTAATTGGAGGAGGCATTGAAATATATCTTCCTAAAATCCCCGAAGTACTTATTAAAAGTACAGCAATATTTAGTTCTAAAATGTTTTTTAGGTGCTGATTTTTCAAGTGTTATATTTTTTGAAGCGTTTCTAATGCTTTTTTAACTGAATTAATTTTGATAAAAGTTACTAATAAACGCAACCCGCTTTTGGTTTGTTTTTCTTTCATAACACAAATGGTTCCATTTTGTTGAACAAATTGTAAAACTCTTGTAAAAGTAGGTGTATGATAAAATGAACTTTGCTGATTTGATACGAAATAACCAATCATTCTTTGTTTTTTCAAAATCAAGCGCTCTAGTCCTAAACTTTTTGCAACCCATTTAATGCGAACACTATTTAATAAATCTTCAACTTGGAAAGGAATTTCTCCAAAACGATCTATTAACTCTAACTCAAATTTTTGTAATTCATCTTCATTTTTTAGGTCGCTTAATTGATTATACAAATTTAATCGTTCAGAAATTACATTGATATAGTCATCAGGAAATAAAATTTCAAAATCAGTATCAATTTGAATATCTTTTACATACTCTTTTGGTTCATCTGAATCAGTCTTATACAATTCTTTAAATTCATTTTCTTTTAATTCTTCAATCGTTTCATTTAAAATTTTCTGATAGGTTTCAAAGCCAATATCATTAATAAAACCACTTTGCTCACCACCCAATAGATCACCCGCACCACGAATTTCAAGATCTTTCATAGCAATATTAATTCCACTTCCTAATTCAGTAAACATTGAAATGGCTTCAATTCGTTTTCTGGCATCATCAGTCATCATATGATATGGTGGAGTTATAAAATAACTAAACGCTTTTTTATTTGAACGCCCAACTCTACCGCGCATTTGATGTAAATCTGACAATCCAAAATTATTCGCATTGTTTATAAAAATAGTATTGGCATTTGGTACATCTAAACCACTTTCTACAATAGTAGTTGACACCAATACATCAAATTCATTATTTATAAAAGACAGCATTAATTGCTCTAGTTTTTTACCTTCCATTTGTCCGTGGCCAATCCCAATTTTTGCATCAGGAACTAATCGTTGAAGCATCCCGGCAACTTCTTTAATATTTTCAATTCTGTTATGAATAAAAAATACTTGTCCACCTCGTTGAATTTCATACCGAAGTGCATCTCTTATTGTTTCTTCTGAAAAACGAATGATATGACTTTCAATTGGTACACGATTTGGAGGAGGCGTGTTAATAATTGATAAATCACGAGCAGCCATTAATGAAAATTGTAATGTTCTTGGAATTGGAGTAGCGGTAAGTGTTAACGTATCAATAGTTTCTTTTATGGTTTTTAATTTGTCTTTAACGGCGACACCAAATTTTTGCTCTTCATCCACAATTAACAACCCTAAATCTTTATATTTAATACTTGAATTTGTGAGTTGATGCGTTCCAATAACAATATCTACAGAACCATTTGCTAATCCTTCTAAAACTCCTTTTCGTTGTTTGGCGGTTCTAAATCTGTTGAGGTAATCTACAGTTACAGGAAAATCTTTTAAACGCTCGCTAAATGTTTTAAAATGTTGAAAAGCTAAAATTGTGGTTGGTACCAAAATAGCAACTTGCTTTCCATTATCAACTGCTTTAAATGCAGCTCTAATGGCAATTTCAGTTTTTCCAAAACCAACATCTCCACAAACCAATCTATCCATTGGTTGTTCTTTTTCCATATCTGCTTTTACATCTTGTGTAGATGCAGATTGATCTGGTGTGTCTTCGTACAAAAAACTAGCTTCTAATTCGTGTTGTAAGTAACTATCAGCATTGTATTGAAAACCTTTTTGCATTTTTCGTTTTGCATATAATTCAATTAAATTAAATGCAATATGTTTAATGCGAGATTTGGTTTTTTGTTTTAATTTTTTCCAAGCACCCGAACCTAATTTATAAAGTTTAGGAGCTTTTCCATCCTTCCCTGTATATTTTGAAATTTTGTGAAGTGAATGAATGCTGATATATAAAATATCACGATCGCCATAAATTAATTTAATAGCTTCTTGTTTTTTACCTTCAACATCAATCTTTTGTAAGCCTCCAAATTTCCCAATACCGTGATCTATATGTGTTACAAAATCACCTATTTCTAAATTAGTAAGTTCTTTTAAGGTAATTGATTGTTTTTTAGCGTACCCGTTTTTTAATCTAAATTTATGGTAACGTTCAAAAATTTGGTGATCGGTATAACAAACTAATTTATTTTCAATATCAATAAAACCTTGATATAATGGAAAAACAATTGTTTTATATTCAATTTCAGCATCAATGTCTTTAAAAATATCATGGAAACGATCTGCTTGTTTTTGCGAATCGCAGAACAAATAATTTTTAAACCCATTTTCAGTATTTTTATGAAAATCCTCCATTAACAATTCAAACTGCTTATTAAATGAAGGTTGAGGCTTTGTGTTGAATGACACAACATCATGCTGAATTTGATTCAGCATTTTTTCATTAGATTCTGAAAGTTGTGCATTAACAATCTCACCAAAAGTAAACTCTTTTAATTGTTTTTTTATAAAGTCACCATTGCAAAATAGTTCATTTGGTTTTCCATGATTTATGGCTGATGACAGTTTTGTGAACGCTTCTTCAGCTTTTAAAAAAAGTTGATCTAATTTATGGGTAAGTAGTTCAACATTTTTAGAAAAAACAATTGTTTTGGATGAGATATATGTTAAAAAACTTTCTCGTTTTTCATCTAATGTTTTGTTTTCAACATTAGGCATTACACTAATTTTAGTTAGTTTTTCGGTAGATAATTGAGTTTCGACATCAAAAGTTCGAATGCTATCTACTTCATCACCAAAAAATTCTATTCTGTAAGGCTCATCATGTGAAAATGAAAATACATCAATAATTCCACCTCTAACTGAAAATTCACCAGGTTCAGTAACAAAATCAACTCTATTAAAATTGTATTCGAATAACACTTCGTTCACAAAATCTAGACTTAAATTATCATTTAAACTTATTTTTAGTGTATTTCTGTTTAATTCAGCCTTCGTAACAACCTGTTCAAAAAGCGCTTCGGTGTAGGTTACTATTATTGCTGGTTTTTTTCGAGAATTAATACGGTTTAATACTTCAGAACGCAATAAAACATTGGCATTGTCAGTTTCTTCAATTTGATAAGGCCTTCTGTAGGATCCTGGATAAAAAAGTACATCTTTTTCATTTAAAAGTTGCTCTAAATCGTTCAAATAATAGGCAGCTTCTTCTTTATCATTAAAGATTAAAAGAAATGGTTTTTCAGCTTTTTTAAAGCTTTCAGAAATAATAAAAGACAACGAAGACCCAACCAAATTCGTAAGTTGAAAATGGTGACTTTGTTTTGATAATTGTTGAACTAACTGTTTCTTTTGAACAATTTGTTCGAAAGTTTTAATAATATGTTGTTTGCTCAAAAGTTGCAAATTTTGCCAAAGGTAGCATTTTATCAAAAAAATAGAAATATTAAGTCATAAATCCTTAAATTTATAAGAGAGAATTTAAAAACATGAATTATGTCTATTTCAGATTTATATCCAACAGGATTGCACGAACGAAATATTGGCCATTTCGCTACTATTGTTAAATTAGCATTGTTAGACAATAAAATTAGTGATAAAGAGCATAAATTATTAAAACGATTGGCAGCTAGACTTGATATTACATCGGTTGAATTTGAGCGTATTTTAAAAAACCCATCAAATTATCCAGCTACTTCTCCAATAAGTTATGATGACCGTTTAGTTTGCTTATATGACTTAACAAAAATGCTTTTTTTAGATAGAAACCCCACTATAGATAAAACCTCTATGATGGATAGAATTGCTGTCGGTTTAGGTTTCCCTCTTGATAACGCAAGAGAAATTGTAAAAGAAGCAATAAAATTCTTTTTGAAAGAGCCTGATATTGAAGATTTTAAATCAGCCATAAAAAAAGTAAACCCAATAAATCATTAATCTAACATTTTAAATATCAATTGTTTTGATGATTTTTTTATATTTGCTTTAAAAAGTTAATAAATGGCATTATCAGACTATAATTTAAGTGGTGATCAAAATAGAAATATTGAACATTTTTCAAGTATTGTGATGTTGGCTTTGGCTGATAATATAATTACAGAAGAAGAGGAGACATTATTGAAAAGGTTAGCTAAACATTTTCATATTTTAGATGAAAAATATAATGAAATAGTTGAAAACCCATCAGAGTATCCTATCCACACACCAAACGAGTACGATAAGCGTATAGAACGTTTATACGATTTGGGGAAAATGATTTATGCAGATGAAGAAGTGTCAGGAGTCGAAGCAAAAGTTTTAACAAAAATATGTGTAGGCTTAGGTTTTCCTCTAGATAATGTTGAAAAAGTAGCTGATGAAACAATTCATTTAATATTAAATAACAATAACCTTGAAGATTTTACGAAAGCAATAAAATATGTAAATAGAATTTAGAATTTCTTCTATTTTTTATTATTGAAGCAGTATTTTATTATCTTTAGCAAAATTTATATCCGTAATTTACGTTTATGGTTGTTAATAACAAAACCCCCAAGAAAACTATGAATTTTAGAGTATATAGAAAAATAGTATATCTTTTTGTATTATTATTTTTAATAAATCATGCAGTTTATTCTCAAGATGAAGATGATAAATGGGTAGTTGGAATTGGAGTGAATGCAGTAGATATTAGAACACCTGATGGTTTTGTTGGGTTTACAAAAGACTACTTTAATGGGGATATAGAAGATTTAAATATGAATGGAGGCTTTATTCGAGTTTTTGTTGGAAGACATATAAAAAACGATATAAGTATTCTAGTTTCAGCTTCTGGCAATACAGTAAAAAAAGGATTTGGATATAGCACAAAAGAAGATTTAATAGATGACTCATTTTTTGCAATGGATGCAAAACTGAGATACGATTTAAATAGATTGATAGGTGATAATCCTTGGTTTGACCCATATGTTTTAGTTGGAGGAGGTTATTCTAAAATAGGTGAAACAAGTAATTTTAATATAGCGGCAGGCTGGGGATGTAATTTTTGGTTCTCTGGCGTTGTTGGTGTGAATATTCAATCAGATTATAACCACAATCCACAATCCACTGCAACAGATTACTTTCAGCATAGTATTGGGGTAGTTTTTAAATTAAATAGCACTTCAAAATTTAAATGGAGAGGTAGATAATAAAAATTATTTAGTACTTTAATAATTTACTAACTTGCATTATTAATTTCTATGAATGCAAAAATCAACAATATCTTTTCAAGTTTATAATGCATCTGCGGGTAGCGGAAAAACCTTTACATTGGTAAAAGAATATTTAAAAATTCTTCTATCAAGTTCTAATTGTTATAAGTTTCAACAAATTTTAGCAGTTACTTTTACTAATAAAGCAGCTGGCGAAATGAAAGGTCGTGTTATTGAAAATTTGAAATTATTTTCAGAAGAAAAATCTAATGATATGCTTTCGTTAATTTGTGTAGAGTCAAATTTAACTGAAGAAACTGTTTTTAATAGATCAAAACTGATTTTGAATGCTATTTTACAAAATTATTCGGCATTTAGTATTACTACCATTGATAGCTTTACACACAAATTAATTAGAACTTTTGCATATGATTTGAAACTTCCTATGAATTTTGAAGTAGAAATGGATGCAGAAAGTTTATTAAATGAAGCGGTAGACATTGTTATTTCTAAAATTGGAGAGGATAGAGAATTAACCGATTTATTGGTGAGTTATTCGATACAAAGACTTGATGATGATAAAGCTTGGGATATTTCAAGAGAATTAAAAGATTTTGCCAAAGTTATTTTAAATGAAAATAATACCAGCTATTTAAAAGAATTAAGCAATGTATCAATGTTAGAATTTAAATTGCTTAAAGCAAAACTTCAAAAAGAAAATAAAGAAATTGAAACTAAATTATTGGAAATTGGAAATATTGGTTTAAAAATTATTAAGGAAAGTGGGGTTCAAATCACTGAGTTTGCAAACTCAGGTGAACTTCCAAATCATTTTGTAAAACTTACTAAAATTAAACGATTAAAGGTCGATGATTTAAAATTTGAGGGTAGGTTAAATAAAGTTATCGAAGAAAATAAAAATTTATTTGCTGGCAAATGTACAAATAGCTCAAAACGAATTATTGAAAGTATTGCAACCGATTTAAAAGATTTGTATTACAAATCAAAAAGAGTATATATTGATACTTACAAAAATTATATATTAAATGGTTTAATTATTGAAAGTCTGATTCCTTTAGCGGTTCTTAATTTTATAAATAGCTCATTAGATGATATTAAAAGTGAAAATAATATTTTATTGAATGCAGAATTTAATCAAAAAATAAATGATACTATTAAAAATGAACCAGCACCCTTTATTTACGAGCGTATTGGTGAAAAATTCAGGTATTATTTTATTGACGAAATGCAAGATACTTCAGAGTTGCAATGGAAAAATTTGATTCCGTTAATTGATAATGTGGTTACTTCAGAGAACGAATATGGAGAACGAGGAAAACTATTGCTAGTTGGTGATGCAAAACAATCCATTTATCGTTGGCGAGGAGGAAAGGCAGAACAATTTATTTCACTTTCTTCTAAAGAAAATGAACAAAAAAACAACCCTTTTTACATTGAAAAAAACGTAGCTAACTTAGAAACAAATTACCGTAGTTTTTCAGAAATAATAGATTTCAATAACTCGTTTTTTAAACATATTTCAAAATTTTTGAACAATGAGAGTTTTAAGAAGTTATTTTTGGAGGGTAATAACCAAAAATCAACAAGTAAGCAAGGAGGTTTTGTGCAATTATCCTTTGTGGAAAAGGAAAAGGATGATGAAGAACGAGCGTTAGTTTACCCCAAAAAAGTGTTAGATATTATTAAAAATTTAGATACTGCATTTCAAAATAATGATGTATGTGTTTTAGTTAGAACTAGAAAACAGGGAGTTGCAGTTGCGAAATATTTGTCTGAAAACGGAATTGAAATTATTTCTTCAGAAACATTACTTTTAAGTAATAGTTCAAAGGTTAATTTTATAATTAACTTATTAAATGTTTTGCAAAATCCACTAAATAAGGAGTTTAAAATAAAAGTACTATATTTTTTATATGAAAAATTACAAATTCAAGAACTAAGGCATTCATTTTTTATTAAATTTATTGATTTGGATAACTTAAACTTTTTTGAAGAATTGAAAAGTTTAAATATCTTTTTTAATTATAATGAATTTATTCAATGTCCGTTTTACGAAAGTATAGAGTATGTGATTAGAAGTTTTCACCTAATTTCTGAATCAGATTCTAATATTCAATTTTTTTTAGACGTCATTTTTGAATTTCAGCAAAAGAAAGAAGTTTCACTTTCGACTTTTTTAGAGTTTTGGGAACTGAAAAAAGATAAATTAAGTATTGTAGCACCTGAAGCTAAAAATGCAGTTAGAATCATGACAATACATAAGGCCAAAGGCTTGGAATTTCCAGTAGTAATTTATCCGTATTCAACATATATTTATAATCAAATAAACCCAAAAGCTTGGTATAACTATAATCAAACAAGCACCATAAAATCTATATTAGTGAACTATGGTAGTAAATTGAAATATACAGGAACTCAAGGTGAGCAATTATATAATGTGCGAAGAGATGAGTTGGAATTAGATAATTTCAATGTTTTATATGTAGCACTTACTAGGGCGGTTGAGCAATTATATATTGTTTCAGAAAAAAATATTTCTAAAACCAATCAAGAAAATTTAAGTCATACTTCAGGTTTATTTATTAATTATTTGAAGGAATTAAATCTTTGGAATGATGAAAATACAACATATGAATTTGGTGATAAAACACCAAATTACGTTAGATTAGTTGACGAAAATACCATAAGTAACCAACAAAGTTTTATTACTAATTCGTGGAAGAATCACAACATTTCAATTGTTGCAAGTTCATCATTACTCTGGGATACAGAGCAGGGTAAATCTATTATTTATGGTAATTTGATTCATGAGATTTTATCAAAAATTGTTAGTAAGGAAGATATTTCAACTATTGTAAATCAATATATTTTTGAGGGAACAATAAATGAACTTCAAAAAAAAGAAATTACAACTATTTTATTAGAAGTTGTAAATCACCACCAATTGGAGCAATATTTTGAAAAATCTATTCAAGTTTTTACTGAGCAAGAAATAGTTACTTCGGATAAACATATTCTAATTCCTGACAGACTGGTTTTAAAAGAAAATAAAATAACAATTATTGATTATAAAACAGGAAAGTCAGATAAAAAATATCATAGACAAGTTGAGAATTACGCTAGAACATTAATGAACTTGGGCTATGTGATAGAAAAAAAATTATTGGTATATATAAATAATAAAATACTAGTAGAAGAAATTTAATTACTATAATTTTGTAAAAAATACAATAACAATGTACGGCAAAATACAACAACATTTACAACAAGAAATAAAGGAAATTAAAGAGGCTGGTTTATTTAAATCAGAACGTATTATCACTACATCACAAGATGCTGTAATTAAAATTAGTACAGGTGAAGAAGTAATAAATTTTTGCGCTAATAATTATTTGGGACTTTCAAATAATAAGGAAATAATTAAAGCTGCAAAAGATACGTTAGACTCTCACGGTTTTGGAATGTCATCCGTTCGTTTTATATGTGGGACTCAGGATATTCATAAAAAATTAGAAGATAAAATAGCAGAGTTTTATCAAACTGAAGATACAATTTTATATGCAGCGGCATTTGACGCAAACGGAGGTGTTTTCGAACCTCTTCTTTCAAATGAAGACGCCATAATTTCAGATTCGTTAAATCACGCCTCAATTATTGATGGAGTTCGTTTATGTAAAGCAGCAAGGTATAGATATGAAAACAATAACATGACTTCATTAGAAGATCAACTTATTGCTGCCAATAAAAAAGAGCATCGGTTTAAAATAATAGTTACTGATGGTGTTTTTTCAATGGATGGTATTGTAGCAAGTTTAGATAAAATTTGTGATTTAGCTGATAAATATGACGCACTTGTTATGGTAGATGAATGTCACGCGGCAGGTTTTATTGGAAAAACCGGAAGAGGTACTTTAGAGTTAAAAAATGTAATGGGTAGAGTTGATATTGTAACTGGAACTCTTGGAAAAGCTCTAGGCGGCGCTATGGGTGGTTATACAACTGGTAAAAAGGAAATTATTGAATTGTTAAGACAAAGGTCAAGACCTTATTTATTTTCAAATTCTTTAGCACCAGCAATTGTTGGGGCATCATTAAAAGTGTTTGAATTAATTTCTAATGACACTTCTTTAAGAGATAAGCTAGAATGGAATACAAACTATTTTAAAGAAGGTATGATAAATGCTGGTTTTGATATTGTTAAAGGAAATTCAGCTATAGTTCCTGTGATGCTTTACGACGCAAAATTATCTCAAGACATGGCAAATATGCTTTTAGAAGAAGGAATCTATGTAATAGGGTTCTTTTTTCCAGTAGTACCAAAAGAAAAAGCTAGAATTAGAGTTCAATTATCTGCTGCACATGACAAAGAACATTTAGATAAAGCTATAAATGCATTTATAAAGGTTGGAAAAAAATTGAATATCGTATAGAAAATCAGTAAAAAAACACAATATTTCATATTATTTTGTATTTTTGTCATTAAGCTTAAGATAAATCGGCTTACTAAAAAAAAAATAAAGAACATTAAATTTAAATTTTTGAAAATGAAACACTTAAAAATTGCCGTACTGGCTTTGTTGCTAATTGTATCCTATAGTAACGTTAATGCACAGGATGAAGGAAATCCTTGGATGACAACTTTTGGAGCAAATTACATTGATATTAAAGATGGAGATACAGGAACATTTCTTCCATATGCTTCATTAGGAAGATATCTTGGAAAAGGTTTTAGCTTAGAGCTAGCCGCTTCAGGTAATAGAGTTGATAGACCTTGGGGTACAGGTGCTGAAGCTACATTTTTTGCAGTAGATATGAATGTAAGATATGATTTAAATAAGGTATTTGGAGATACAAAATGGTTTGATCCATTTTTATACACAGGTATAGGCCAAAATTTCTTAGCAAATGAAGACGGATTAGGATTTAAATTGGGAGCAGGATTTAATACTTGGTTTAATAACAATGTAGGACTAACTCTTAGAAGTGAATATAGAAAAGTAAATACTCCAATAGATTTTGAAATGTTTCAACATTCACTTGGTCTAGCGTTTAGATTTGGTAATTCTGATACTGATGGTGATGGTATTAGAGATAGAGATGATGCTTGTCCTAGAGATGCTGGTCCAGCGGAGTTGAATGGTTGTCCAGATACTGATGCTGACGATGACGGTGTTGAAGATTGTTGTGATGAATGTAGAGATGTAGCTGGTTTAGCTGAATTTAATGGTTGTCCTGATACCGATGGTGATGGTGTAGAAGACAGAGAAGATGCTTGTCCTGAAATTCCAGGTCTAATGGAATTGAATGGTTGTCCAGATAAAGACGGTGATGGTGTTACAGATGCAGAAGATAAATGTCCAGATGTTTTTGGACCAGAGCCAAATAGTGGTTGTCCTTACATTGATAATGATGGGGATGGAGTAATTGATATCTTAGATAAATGTATTACTGTACCAGGGCCTGCTTCAAACGAAGGTTGCCCAGAAAATTTCCTTGATCAAGAAACAGTTGACTTAGCTGCTAAAGGAATTAATTTTGACACAGGTAAATACTCGTTCAGACCTGGTGTAACAGAAATTTTAGACAATGTAGCTGTTCTTTTAAACCAAGATTATGCATTACAGTTTAGATTTGCAGTTGATGGTCATACTGATAGTACTGGTTCAGAAGCTCTAAATATGACATTGTCAAATAATAGAGCAAATGCAGTAAAAGAATATTTAATTAGTAAAGGTGTTGATGCAAGCAGATTAGTAACAAAAGGTTATGGAGAATCAAAGCCTATTGATACAAACGCTACAAATGCAGGGAGATTAAATAACAGAAGGGTTGAAATTAAAGAAATGAAATAATTTCATTTAATAATAATAAAAAAAAGCCAACTTTTTTAAGTTGGCTTTTTTTTTATTAATTCTATAATTAAAAGAGGTAAGAATAAAATATAATAAATATAAGATAATTTTGTATTTTTGCAGAAATGTTTAAGCTAGTAATGCTTAAAATAATAAAAAGAAATTTAAATTTTATAAAATGAAACATTTAAAAGTAGCCTTAATGGCTTTATTATTAATTGCAGGTTTTAACAATGTAAATGCACAAGATGAAAACAATACTTGGGCAATTGGAATTGCTACAAATGCTGTAGATTTTTATCCAACTAACGCTGGTTTAGCAGGTCATGGAGCTTGGTTTGACGAGTTTGTGAATGTTGGAGATCATTATAATATTCTTCCAAATATAAGTAAACTTACAGTGAGCAAATATTTAGTTGATGGTTTTAGTTTTGAAGTAGGAGGATCTATCAATCAAATAACTAAAGTTGGAGATAATACTGCAAGTGATTTAACGTATTATGCTTTAGATGGAGCCTTAAGATTAGACCTTAACAATGCGTTTGGAGATACAGGAGCTTTTAATCCTTATGCTTCTGTTGGTGGAGGTTACACTTGGTTGGATGATTTTGGAACTGCTACTTTTAACGCAGGTTTAGGTATTAATTACTGGTTTTCTGAACAAGTTGGTTTAAACCTAGAATCAAAATATAAGCATTCTTTCGAAAGTAACATTGTACAACATTTTCAACACTCTTTAGGTTTAGTTGTTAAGTTTGGAGGAATTGATTCAGACGGTGATGGTGTTTATGATAATTTTGATGCTTGTCCTGAAGTATTTGGTTTAGCTGAATACAACGGATGTCCAGACTCAGATAGTGATGGAATTATTGATTCAAAAGATAATTGTCCTAATGTTGCTGGTTTAGCAACTTTAAACGGTTGTCCTGATGCTGATGAAGATGGAATTACAGATGCTGACGATGCTTGCCCTAATGCTAAAGGAACGAAAGCAAATAAAGGTTGCCCTGATACTGATGGCGATGGTGTTGTAGATAAAAATGATGGTTGCCCACAAGTAGCAGGTCCATCTGCAAATAAAGGTTGCCCTTGGCCAGATACTGATGGTGATGGAGTTTTAGATAAAGATGACAATTGTGTTAATGAAGCAGGACCTGCTTCTAACAGTGGTTGTCCAGAGATTTCAAAAGCTGAAGTTGCAAAATTAGAAGAGTTATTCAAAACTGTTTATTTCGATTCAGGGAAAAATACATTTAAGTCAGAAACAATTTCTAAATTAGATGAAGCAGCTTCAATAATGGCAAAATTTACAACAGCTAAATTTAGTATTTCAGGTCATACTGATAGTACTGGAAGTAAATCAAGAAACCAAGAATTATCTGAAAGCAGAGCTAATGCAGTAAAAGATTATTTAGTTTCTAAAGGAGTTTCTTCTAGTAATTTAACCGCTAAAGGATTTGGTCCAAACATGCCAATTGCTTCAAACAATACAAGATCTGGTAGATCTCAAAACAGAAGAGTTGAAGTAAAATTAATGAACTAATAAACTTTAAAATTTTTAAATCAAGTTAGATGATTTAATAAAAAGTTTTAATTCTAAAAAAACCATTCGTTTACGAATGGTTTTTTTATTTTTATCAAGTCTAAAAATCGCTAAATGAATACATTTATTGCAAAGGTTGTTGATGATATTTTTAGGAAGCAAAAGAATTATGAAAATTTAATATTTGTATTACCTAGTCAACGTTCTTGTGTTTTTCTAAAAGAAGAGGTTTTAAAACAATTACCTAAAGCATCTTTTTTGCCTAAAATTATAAGTATTGAGAATTATATTCAAGAAATAAGTGAAATTAAATTAATTGATACCACACAATTACTTTTTGAATTTTATAGTGTTTACAAAAAATGCCTTCCTAATAAAAATATTGAATCATTTGATGCCTTTTCACAATGGGCAACAATTGCTTTGCATGATTTTAATGAAATAGATAGTTATTTAGTCAATGCTGAATACTTTTTTACAAATCTAAGAGACGTTAAACGATTGGAAGAATGGTTTCAAGATAAGAAACCAAGTGAGTTAGCATTAAATTACCTTCAATTTTTTGAGTATCTACATATATTATACTACGAGTTAAACAATAAACTTAAAAGCAATAAATTTGGTTACCAAGGTTTAATTTATAAAGAAGCTAAAGATAATTTAGAAGCGTATATAAAAAGTAATAGTAACAAGCATATTGTTTTTGTTGGGTTTAACGCACTAAATAAAGCTGAAGAGCATATATTTCAAGAGTTATTAAACAGCAATATAGCTTCTGTATATTGGGATGTCAATGAAAAGATTTTAAACACTTCGAATGAAGCAGGTGTATTTTTAAGAAAATATAAAAATGATTGGGATTATTATAAAAAGAATGATTTTTTATGGTGCGACAGCAATATATTGGATTCAAAAAATATAAATTTTATTGGAGCACCTAAAAATATTTCTCAAATAAAGTATGCTGGAGAATTACTTTCTAATTTAGATAACTTTAATAAGGTAGCTTTGGTTTTGGCAGATGAAAACTTATTAAACCTTACGTTAAATTCATTACCAAATAACGTAAAGAATATTAATATTACTATGGGGTATGCATTAAAAGATATTCCCATTGCAAGTTTGTTTAATAAACTGTTTAAATTGCATTTAAACCAACAAAAATTTAATAAAGTAACAGACCAACAATTTTATTATAAAGATGTTTTAAACCTTGTAAATGATCCTTTTTTAAATAAGTTATATGGTGAAGTTCTTTTAAAAATAGACGCTAAAATAAAAAGTGAAAATAGCGTTTTTATCAATTTAGAAACATTAAAAGATTTAATTATCTCGAAGGAACAAGAAGAAGCTTCTATATTATTTTGTCTGTTTGAATTTTCAACAAATATTAATGCCATTATTAAGCAATGTTGCAATTTAATAAGTGAGTTAAAGGAATTTACTGTTGGTATTGAAAAGGAATATTTATTTCGTTTTTATACTATTTTTCAGCAATTGGAGACCTTAAACTTTAACTATAAGCATATTTCCGATTTAAAAACACTTCATTTATTTTTCAACCAAATACTACAAAATGAAAAGCTATCTTTTCAGGGAGAGCCATTACAAGGACTGCAATTAATGGGTATGTTAGAAACTAGAGTGTTAGACTTTGAAACGGTAATTATTACATCTGTTAACGAAGGAATTTTACCAGCAGGAAAGAATGATCATTCATTCATTCCTTATGACGTTAAAAAATATTTCGGTTTACCGACCTATCAAGAAAAAGATGCTATTTTCTCCTATCATTTTCAACGATTAGCGCAACGGGCAAAAAACATTTACTTAATTTATAATACAGAAAACGATGGTTACGGTGCTGGTGAAAAAAGTAGATTTTTAACGCAGCTTGAAATTAGTAACCCAGAAATTAAACACATTTTTATTAGCCCTAAAGTTAAACACCATAAAAATCCGTTACTTGAATTAGTAAAAACTCCAGCAGTTTTAGAAAAATTAAAAGAACTCTTTAAAAAAGGCATATCACCATCTGCTCTTGCAACGTATATTTATAACCCTATTAGTTTTTACGAGCAAAAAGTACTTGATATTAGAGAAGATAATGATGTTGAAGAAACCATTGCTGTGAATACCATGGGATCAGTAATTCATGATGTACTTGAAGAATTATTCAAACCCTTTATTGGAAAATTTTTAACGATAGAAAATATTGTTAAAATGCAAAAAAGAAGCAATACATTGCTTATTAAATATTTTGAAAAACACTATTTAAAAGGTAATATTGAAACGGGTAAAAACAAGCTAATTTTTGAGGTAAGTAAAAACCATATCAATAGATTTCTATCAAAAGAATTAGCGCTGTTAAAACAAAATAAAAAATTAAAAATTATTGCTTTAGAAGAGAAATTGGAATGTCAATTTAAAATTGAAGAGATTGATTTTCCTATAAAAATACACGGAATTGTTGATAGAATTGATCAATTAGACGGTGTTACAAGAATTATAGATTACAAAACAGGTAAAGTTGAAGCGAATCAATTAAAAATTACAAACTTTGCTATGATGAAGGACGATTATAAATATACAAAAGCCATACAAGTTATGTTGTATTCATATCTATATACGGCTAACATAAATAAAGTAATTGAACCATTACAAAGTGGGGTAATTTCATTTAAAAATTTAAATTCAGGGTTTTTAAAAATGAATTTTTCTGAAAAATATAAAGGAATAGATAATGATATTTCAGAAGAGAGAATTCAAGATTTTATGATTGAAATTAAAAATTTGATCAAGGAAATTTTAGACTCAGAAAAACCTTTTATCGAAAATATTAATTTACCATTCTAAATATAATAGATGAAAATCATAAAAAACATTGCAGTAAACAGTACACAACATGCGAAACCAATTGCAACAGATGTATTTTTTATAAAAAATAATACTAAAAAACCATTAGTTATATTTTGTCATGGATATAAAGGTTATAAAGATTGGGGCGCTTGGAATTTAGCCGCAAAAGTATTTGCTAAAAAATCACTTTTTTTTGTAAAGTTTAATTTCTCCCATAATGGAGGTACCATTGAAAACCCAATAGATTTTCCAGATTTACAGGCATTTGGTGAAAATAACTTCATTAAAGAATTAGATGATTTGGATGATATTATTGATTGGGTACTTAATAATCCAATGTTTAAAAATGAAATTAATCCAGAACGCATTACATTAATTGGGCATTCACGCGGCGGTGGAATTGTAACTATAAAAGCTTCAGAAAACAAAAAAATAACAAAGCTTATTTCTTGGGCTGGAGTTTCAGATTTTGGAGCTAGATTTCCAAGAGGTGAACAGTTAGCGGCTTGGAAAGAACAAGGTATTTCTTATATTTTAAATTCTAGAACCAACCAAAAGATGCCTCATTTATATAGCTTTTTTCAAAACTTTAAAGAAAACGAAACTCGATTAACTATTAAAAATGCTGTAAATAAAATTAAAATTCCACATTTAATCATCCAAGGAGAAAATGATGAAGTTGTTTTACCAATTGAAGCCAAAAATTTACATTCATGGAATCCAAAAAGTGAACTTTTTTTTATTAAAGAAATGAATCATCCTTTAGGAAGTTCTCAACCTCACAAAAGTTCTTCAATGCCTATTCATTTAAAAAAAGTAGTTATGAAAAGTATTGATTTTATACTTAAGAAATAAATAGAAGTATGATTGTAAAAGCTTTATTAGATGATTTAGAAGAGTTACATACCATAACAAAAAGTTGTGCAAATTATATGATTAAGAATGCTATTTTTCAATGGAATGATAGTTATCCGTCTAAGCAGGTATTGCAAGAAGATATTGAATTACAACAAATATGGAAATTAACTCATAAAGCCACTATTGTAGGTATTATTGTTTTAACTGAAATTGAAGATAAGGAATATGCAGGAGTTAAATGGCTTACTAAAAATGACAAAAACCTATATATTCACCGCTTAGCTGTGCATCCAAATTTTCAAGGAAAAGGATATGCTCAAAAATTAATGGATTTTGCAGAAAATTTTGCAAGTAAAAATAGCTACAAATCGATTCGATTAGATACGTATAGCAAGAATAAAAGAAATCAGAAATTTTACAAAAAACGAAAGTATAAAAAATTGGGGTCTATTTATTTTCCTAACCAAAGTGAGTTTCCATTTTTTTGTTATGAAAAAGTATTAAATGTATAAAAAATCAAATATTACGTTTAAAGGAATTAATAAATTAGCGATACCAGCAATAATTTCTGGTATTGCAGAGCCA
Source organism: Lutibacter sp. (assembly GCF_013041805.1). Lineage (GTDB taxonomy): Bacteria > Bacteroidota > Bacteroidia > Flavobacteriales > Flavobacteriaceae > Lutibacter. Next base: position 45,547 of record NZ_JABDRI010000076.1, on the reverse strand, counting down.
CTACTTTCAATTACAGATACTGCCATTGTAGGAAATATTCAAGTAAATCCTACCGAAGCGTTAGCGGCAGTTGGTATTGCGGGTTCATTTATATCGGCTTTGGTGTGGATATTAGCCCAAACTCGTTCGGCTATTTCAGCAACAGTTTCTAAGTATTTAGGAGCGAAAAAATTAGATGAAATTGCCACATTACCTGCTCAAATTATAGCAATTAATTTAGTGTTAAGTTGTATAATATATGTTGCAACCATTATTTTTGCCAATCAAATATTTCAGTTATATAATGCTGAGGGGCTTATTTTAAACTATTCTGTTGATTATTTTAAAATTCGCGCTTTAGGTTTTCCTTTAACCTTGTTTGTGTTTTCTTCATTTGGTGTTTTTAGAGGGCTTCAAAATACATTTTGGCCAATGGTAATTAGTATTGTTGGCGCAGTCTTAAATATAGGCTTAGATTTTATACTAGTTTATGGAATTGAAGGATTTATCAATCCAATGAATGTAAAAGGAGCTGCTTGGGCAAGTGTAATTTCGCAAGGTGTAATGGCAATTTTTGCCCTTATTTTAATCTTGAAAAAAACGCCATTCAGTTTAAAACTATCATTTCCTTTTAATAAAGAAATAAAAAACTTATTAGCGATAAGTTTTAATTTAATTATAAGAGCTATCGCTTTAAATGTTGCGTTGTATTTAGCCAACTCTTATGCAACCAAATATGGAGATAATTATATTGCAGCTCAAACAATTGCTTTTCAAATTTGGTTATTTTTTGCTTTTTTTATTGATGGCTACGCTAGTGTTGGAAATATAGTTTCAGGAAAACTATTAGGCGAAAAAGATTATAGTACAATGTGGGCGCTAAGTATTAAATTAAGCCGATATTCAATAGTTATTTCATTAATTCTCGCTATTTTTTGTGCTATTTTTTATTACCCAATAGGAATACTTTTTTCTAAGGACTTATTAGTGTTAGATTCTTTTTATGGTATTTTTTGGATCGTACTAGTTATGCAACCAATAAATGCAGTTGCTTTTGTTTATGATGGAATTTTTAAAGGATTAGCTGAAGCGGTTACATTAAGAAATTTACTATTAGTTGCTACTTTTTTAGGATTTTTGCCCGCACTTTTGATTGGAGATTATTTTAATTTAAAGTTATATGCGATATGGATAGCCTTTACCGTTTGGATGTTATTAAGATCAGGAATTTTAGTAGTGAAATTTAGGCGTAAGTATTTACATAAAAACACGTAACTTTGGCATTATGAGCAACGGAAGTTTATATACACATATTCAAAATAATATCGCTACTATTGAGTTTGTACATCCAGCAAGCAATTCGCTTCCAAGTGAGCTCCTGAATAGGTTAACGGTATCACTAAATGAATTGAGTGCTAATAATGACGTTCATGTCATAGTTTTAAAAAGTCAAGGAGATACTACATTTTGTGCTGGGGCTTCATTTAATGAATTAGTAGAAATTTCGAATTTTGAGGAGGGAAAGCAATTCTTTTTAGGTTTTGCAAATGTTATTAATGCCATGCGAAATTGCACAAAATTAACTGTGGGTCGTATTCAAGGAAAAGCTGTTGGAGGAGGGGTTGGTTTAGCCGCTGCTTGTGATTATTGCTTTGCCACAGAAAAAGCTTCAATTAAACTTTCAGAATTTACAATTGGTATTGGTCCGTTTGTAATAGAGCCAGTTGTAACAAGAAAAATTGGATTAGCAGCTTTTAGTGAACTTACAATAGATGCTACAAGTTGGCAAAATGCCTATTGGGCAAAAGAAAAAGGATTATATGCTAAAGTTTTTGAAACAATAAAAGAAATGGATTTTGAAGTAGAAGTTTTAGCTAATAAGCTCGCTAAATATAATCCGGAAGCACTATTTGAAATGAAAAATATTTTATGGAAACATACTGATAGTTGGAATCAATTATTAGAAGAACGTGCTGAAATTAGCGGAAAATTAGTTCTTTCAGAGTTCACAAAAAAAGCGTTACAAAAATTTAAGAAATAGCAGGTTATGTTTGCAAATTTTATAGCAATTTTACAACAAGTTAATGTTGAAGAAAAAATGAAGAATGCGCCAGATGGAGGATATGAAATTGGTGTAATAATTGGAACCTATTTACCGTTTGTTCTGTTAGTATTACTTGCTTATTTTGTGTACTACAAGGCAAAAAACAGAAAAGATTTGGATGATTAATTTAGATACAATTAAATGAGTAATATTAGAATAACAAAACAATTTTATTTTGAGACAGGCCATGCGTTATATGGATATGATGGAAAATGTAAAAATGTGCATGGTCATAGTTACAAGCTTTCGGTTACTGTAATTGGTACTCCAATTGCAGATTCTGACAATGTTAAGTTTGGAATGGTGATAGATTTTGGTGATTTAAAAAAAATTGTGGCTTCAGAAATTGTTGATAAATTTGACCACGCAACAGTATTTAATAAAAACACACCTCATATTGAGTTGGCAAACGAACTAGAAAAAAGAGGTCACAATGTTATTTTGGTTGGGTATCAGCCAACAAGCGAAATGATGTTAATTGATTTTGCTGATAAAATTAAAAAAAGGTTACCTAAAACCATTGAATTACACTCATTAAAATTACAAGAGACAGGTACATCTAGTGCTGAGTGGTATGCTTCAGACCAAAGTTAGCCTAAATCAGGTCTTAGCTGCTAATTATTTAATGAGAATTAAGTTCCGTTAAAAGTATTCATTGTATTATTTAAGCCGGCAGTACCAAACGATTTTATTAGTTTGCAAGCTACTTCTAGTCGTTCAGGTAATAATTTGCTTTCTTCTTCATCCCATTTTCCGAGAACAAAGTCTGATTGTCGACCTTTTGAAAACTCTGATCCAACACCAAATCTAAATCGTGCATATTGCTGAGTTTGTAGAACCGTATTTATATCTTTTAGCCCATTATGACCACCATCACTTCCTTTTGCCTTCAGCCTAATAGTTCCAAAAGTTAGATTTAAGTCGTCACAAATAACTAATAAATTTTCAATAGGAATTTTTTCTTTTGTAAGCCAGTATTTTACTGATTTTCCACTTAAATTCATAAAAGTTGAAGGTTTTAATAAAATAAAAGTTCTTCCTTTAAACCTAAATGTTGCAATACTACCTAATTTTTCACTTTCAAAATGAATAGCTTCTTTTGAAGCTAATTCATCTATAGTCTTGAAACCAATATTATGACGAGTATCATCATATGTTGAACCAATATTTCCTAAGCCAACAATTAAGAATTTTTTCATAGAAGTATTAGATGTGATTTCTTTTTCTGATTTAAAAAGTAGTTTAATAAACCTAAATAATTGCATATAGCAAAAGTACTAAAAAGAAAAAGCGTTGCAAAATGCAACGCTTTTTATTGTTTTATCTAAGAATGAATTATTCTGTAGCAGCTTCTTCTGATGATTCTTCTCCACCTTCTGCACCTTCTTCACCATCTTCTTCATCTTCTTCATCACCAAGTTCTACAAGTGCTGCACGTGCAGTTCTAACTTGAACAACAACAGTGTTTTCTGGATGTAAAATGGTAAATGAGTCATCTGCTACTTCACTAACTACTAATTTATTTCCAATCTTTAATTTAGAAATATCAGCATTAATAAAATCAGGTAAGTTAGCAGGTAAAGCTCTTACACTTAATTTACGCATTGGGAAACTTAAAGACCCACCATTAATAACTCCAGGAGAAGTTCCAATTAATCTTACTGGAATATTCATTGTTACCAATTTATCATCAAATAATTGGTAAAAGTCTATATGTAAAATTTTATCCGTCACTGGATGAAACTGAATATCTTGCAAAATTGCATGGTATTTGGTTCCTTCTAATTCAATCGTAGCAGTATAAACGTTTGGAGTATACACTAATTTTTTGAATGATGTTTCATCCGCTGAAAAGTGTAATGGTTTATCCCCTCCGTACATAACGCAAGGTACCTTTCCAGCATTACGTAAGGCTTTAGTAGCTACTTTACCTACGCTTTCTCTTTTAGATCCTGAGATTGTAATTGATTTCATTTATTTATCTATTTATTAATTATTTACATTAAAAATTGCCCGCTTATTGATGTGTTATCTTGTACTTTATGCATCACATCTGCAAACAAAGGGGCGCAAGATACAACTTTTATTTTAGAACTTTCTCTTTTTAAAGGAATTGTATCGGTGACTATTAATTCTAATAATTTTGATTTTTCAATTCTTTCATAAGCCTCTCCTGAAAGTATTGGATGTGTACATATTGCACGGACACTTAAAGCGCCTTTTTCTATCATTAAATCGGCAGCTTTTGCTAAGGTTCCCCCTGTATCAATCATATCATCAACTAAAATTACGTGGCGATCTTTAACTTCCCCAATTAATTCCATGGTAGAGATGATATTAGCTTTTAATCGTTGCTTATAACAAATAACCACTTCACTTTCTAAATATTTGGAGTAGGCATAAGCACGTTTAGATCCACCCATATCAGGTGAAGCAATTGTAATATTATCTAGTTTTAAACTATGTATGTATGGTAAAAATATGGTAGATGCAAATAAGTGATCAACAGGTTTTTCGAAAAAACCTTGAATTTGATCTGCATGTAAATCCATTGTCATTATTCTAGTTGCTCCAGCTGTTTGTAAAAGGTTTGCTACTAATTTTGCTCCAATGGCCACACGAGGTTGGTCTTTACGATCTTGTCTTGCCCAACCGAAATAAGGAATTACTGCAGTAATATGTCTAGCGGAAGCTCTTTTTGCAGCATCTAACATTAACAACATCTCCATTAAATTATCAGACGATGGGAAAGTTGAACCTACTATAAATATTCGTCTTCCTCTAACAGATTCTGCAAAAGCTGGTTGGAATTCACCATCACTAAATCTTGTAACTACTACATTTCCAAGTTTTACACCGTAATATTTGGCAATATTTTTGGCTAATTCCTTACTTTGTGAGCAAGCAAAAATTTTAGGTTCTAGATAAGGTCTTTCCATTTTTTAGTTGTGTTAATTGATTGATTTTTTTTGTGTTGTTGTTTGTTAGGTACAAATTTAAAATTATTTATATGTTAATAGTATAACTTCATAAAGTTTTTATCAATTAGATAAAAATAATTATTAAATTTGCATTCCAATTGTGAATTGCCTCGATGGCGGAATTGGTAGACGCGCTGGATTCAAAATCCAGTTCTTTCGGGAGTGCGGGTTCGATTCCCGCTCGAGGTACTAGTTTACTAACCAAGGGAAAGTAAAAGAAACTTAAAACACTAATAATTAGCTGTTTAATTTAAAAAAGTTTCTATTACTTTCCTTTTTTATGACCATTTTTTTATTAATTGGGACTATATTGTTACTGAAAATACTTTACTGCTCACTTACTTAATTATTATTTGAAATAAATAACTTTTTTTGAAGTAAAACCTATTTGTGGCTCTTTTCTGAACTTTAAAAAATCACTTTATTCTATTTTTTTATTTTTAAATGTACTATTTTACAAAAAAAGCACGTCAATACTTATAAATATGTTCCTTAAGAAGTATTACAAATAAAGGGGTATATATTGTAAAGAACAGCTTGGAACCTGCCCTTAAACCTGTTTTTGTTAAAAAAAACACAAAATTATGTTAATAAAATGAAGGAATTTAACAAAGTTCTTAAATAACAGTTAAAAATTCCTTAAACTTGTGAAAGAATTAATTCAAATAATTAAAATATGAAAACAAAGTTTAATGGAATTTTAACGCTTTTATTAGCGTTGGTGGTGCAATTTTCTTTTGCACAAGAGAAAACAATTTCAGGTACTGTAACAGATGGTAGTGGCCCTTTGCCGGGTGTAACCGTTTTAGTTAAAGGAACTTCGAATGGAACTCAAACAGATTTTGATGGGAAATTTACTATTATGGCAAGTGTTGGTGATGTTCTAAGATTCTCATATATGGGTATGAAATCTAAGGATGTCAAAGTTGGGGCAAGTAGTACATTAAATGTTACAATGCAAGAAGATGCAAATTTACTTGATGAAGTTATTGTAACGGCTTATGGTACATCTACAAAAGAAGCCTTTACAGGATCTGCTAGTGTAATTGGATCAGAAGATTTAGCTATTAGAAATGTTACTTCTCCAATCGCAGCGATTGAAGGTAAAGCAACTGGGGTACAATTTACTTCAGCTTCTGGGCAGCCAGGTTCGTCTCCAGGAATTATTATTCGTGGTGTTGGAACTCTTAATGGTAACGCAACGCCACTATATATTGTAGATGGTATGCAATATGAAGGTGCTTTAAGTACAATTAACCAAGAAGATATTGCATCGTTTACCATACTTAAAGATGCTGCTTCTACTTCATTATATGGTTCTAGGGCTGCAAATGGTGTGGTTTTAATCACAACAAAAAGTGGTACTAAGGGAGATATAAAAGCAAGTGTTTCAACTCAGTATGGTTTAGTAGATAGAGGTATACCTAATTTTGAAGAAATTACCCCTGGTCAGTATTATGAAACTATGTGGGAAGCGCTTAAAAATTCAAGTGCAGGTGGTGGAGATCCAGCATATGCATCAGCAAATATTTTTAGTCAATTAGGGTATAATCCTTTCGATGTGCCTAATGATCAAATTGTAGGGACTGACGGGCGTTTAAATCCAAATGCAAATGTAATTTATAAAGGTTTAGATTGGTACGATGAAATGGAACAAAATGCTGTTAGATCAAATTACAATATAAACATTGCAGGTGGTGGAGACAAGCATAAAGTATTTTTCTCTGCTTCTTATTTAGATGAAGAAGGATATGTGGTTACAACATCATTCGACCGTTTAACAACTCGTTTAAATGCTGATTTTGATGTGAATGACAGAATAAGTATGGGAGGTAGTGCTAATATTACTATTTCTAATTCTACAGGCCCAACATCTGCAGGTTCTGGAAGTATAGTAAACCCATTTGGTTTTGCTAAAAACATAGGTTCAGTGTATCCAGTATATGTGAATGATTTGCAAGGAAATTTAGTACTTGATGCAGCTGGAAATCCTGTTTTTGATAATGGTGAAGGATATTCAGAATATAATATCAATACAAGACCAATTAGTCAAGGTCGTCACGCACTTCAAGAATTATTATTAAATGATGAACGTACTAGAAATAATACGTATGGTTTTAGATATTACGCAGACTTCAAAATAGTAGATGGTCTTAACTTTAGAGTTAACTACGGTAGAGATATCAATGAATTACTAAGTAAGGAATACGAAAATAATATTATTGGAGATGCGCAACCTACAGGAAGATACGCAGAAACAAGATCTCGAAGAGAGGTAGAAAACTTCAATCAAATTTTATCATACAATAAAACTTTTAACGATCTGCATAATTTAGAAATTACGGCGGGACATGAAAGTTTTGACAGACAATTTTCTTCTATGAATGGTATGGCTATTGAACAAACTGCTGAAGGAATTTATGAATTTGACAATTTTGCAAATATCATTAGTTTAGGTGGTGCAACAACAAATAAAACTATCGAAGGTTATTTTTTAAGAGCTAACTATAATTTTGATAATAAATATTATTTAAGTGCTTCTGCAAGAAGAGATGGTTCTTCTGTGTTTAGTGCAGATGCAAGATGGGGTAACTTTTATTCTGTAGGTGCTTCTTGGAGAATTGATCAAGAAGATTTTATGGAAAATGTAACATTTGTAGATGATTTAAAATTAAGAGGATCTTACGGTGAAGTTGGTAATGATGATTTAGGAGACTTTTTCTTATCACAACCTAGATATGGTTTAACATCTAATGCTGCCAGTCCTGCAATTATATGGAGTGAAATAGGGAATGCAAATTTACAATGGGAAACTGTTGAAAGTTTTGATGTAGCTTTAGAGTTTGGTTTATTCGATAATTTAATAGATGGATCGATAGAATATTACAAAAGAAATTCTTCAGATCTTTTATATGATTTACCAATTGCATTGAGTAATGGATTGAATTCATATCCTGCAAACGTAGCTGATATGTATAATTCAGGATGGGAAGTTGGTTTAACAGGACATTTAGTAAATACGCTTGATTTTAAATGGGACTTAACATTACAAGGTTCAACATTTAAAAACGAAATTACAAGTTTGCCAGATCCATTTGTAAATGGTTCTAAAAGATGGGAAATAGGTAGATCAAGATATGATTTCTTCTTACTTCATACAGCAGGTGTAGACCCTGCAACAGGTGATCAATTATTTTTAATGTTTGAAATAGATGATGATGGTAACAGTGTACCTGTTTTAGATGCAAATGGTGAGCAAGAAACAACAAACGATTGGCAAGATACAGAAAGAGCCTACACAGGAGATTCTACCTTGCCAGATCTTTTAGGTTCAATTACAAATAGCTTTAGTTATAAAGGATTTAATTTAAATGTTTTAATAACTTATGGTATTGGAGGAAAAGTTTTAGATAATGGATATTCAGCAATGATGCACAGTGGTACTTTTGGAAGATCTTACCACCCAGATATTTTAAACGCATGGCGTGCACCTGGAGATGTTACAAGTGTACCTAGATTAGAAAATGGAAATGTTGATTTAGTACAATCTCAATCTACTCGTTTTTTAACAGATGCTTCGTTTTGGGCACTTAAGAATATTAACTTAGGATACTCTTTTGATAGTTCTATTACTAACAAAATAGGAGTTGACAATTTAAGACTTTCTGTTACTGGAGAAAATTTATTTTTGAAAAGTAAAAGGGATGGTTTAGACCCTCAATACTCTTTAGCAGGAACTGCAGCAGGTAATGATTTTAATCCTTCAAGAATTTTCTCAGTAGGTTTAAACGTATCATTTTAATTGATTCATAATAATAAAAAAATATAATTATGTTAAAAAAACTAATTTTATTGTTATTCGTAATAGGAGCTATTACAGTAACATCGTGTTCAGAAGATTTTCTGGAAACTAAACCAACAGACGCTATTTCGTCTGCTGATGCCTTGGCAACTGCTGATAATATGTTTTTAATATTACAAGGGTTACACCGAGGATTGTATTCTCAATCTCAAACTATACTGCCTGGAGGGAATACTGCAAGAGCAGGTGAGCACTATTGGGTGCCTATGGGAGATAACTTAGTAGGTGGTGTTATACATTCAGCTAGAGCGAATAATTTAAGCTGGCAAAATACAACGCAGTGGATAGATCATACGCAAGAAACATCATTAACGAATGAAATACTTTGGTATCACCGTTATAATATTATTGCTAGTTCAAATGCCATAATTAATAAAGCAACTGACGGAAGTATTCCAGAAGATGCTAGACTTAAAGAAATTATTGGACAAGCTTATACCTATAGAGCTTATGCGTATCTATCGTTAATTCAGCATTTTGCTAAAGGATATTTGATTGGAAACCCATCTACTGATCCAGGAGTACCATTATTATTTGCTTCTGAAGCACCATTTACAAGTGCACCAAGATCTACAGTACAAGAGATCTATGATCAATGTATGTTAGATATTGATACTGCAATTGGATATTTCCAAGGAGCTACAGCTAGACCAACTGGAACTGCTGCTGCCAAATCACAATTAAACATTGATGTTGCCTATGGTATAAAAGCGCGAATTGCATTAAATAGTGGACAATGGAGAATTGCTGCTGATGCTGCTAAATTAGCGCGTCAAAATTATCCAATAATGGATGAAAGTGATTGGATGGATGGATTTAATAAAAATACACTTCCTGAAGTTATTTGGGGTAGTAATGTAATTGATGCAGAAACTACCTACTTCCGTTCTTATTTTTATTTAATGAGTAATACATTCAATGGAAGTCAGATTAGAGGTAATCCTAAAATTGCTGATAGAAGATTGGTTGATGCAATTCCTGATACTGATTATAGAAAAAATGTATTTTTAATAGATGCACCAAATTCTAGTAGTTCAGCGTCTAATGGTACTGGTGGTTGGGCCAATAATACAAACCCTTTATATACTACTGAAGCTGAATTTAATGCGGCTATTGCTGCTATTAAAGCTACGTATGGAATGGTTTCTGGTCATAGAACGCACCCATATATGCACATGAAACAAAGACAAAAAAATCCTGGATCTATTGACCCAGATGATATTATTTATATGCGTTCTTCTGAAATGTACTTAATTGAAGCAGAAGCAGAAGCTATGCTAAATAATGTTTCTGCTGCACAAAATGCATTAAGACCATTAGGTGAAGCACGTGATAGTGCATACGATGTTTCAATCTATAATAGCCAATCTTCATTAATGGATCATATTAAATTTCAACGTGGTTTAGAATTATGGGGAGAAGGATTTGGATATACTGATTATATACGTTGGGATCAAGGTATTGACCACGCTGCAAATGGTGGATCTGGAGCATCTGAAGTACTTTACCAAGATGGATTCCGTCAAGAAAAACCATCACTAAATAATAATTGGATCTTTAAAATTCCACAAAAGGAAATTGATGCCAATCCAAATATTGGACCTGGTGATCAAAATTAATGAATAGGAACTTTATGTAATTAAAGTTTATATGAAGATTAAAAGCTGAATGATGTTAACGTCATTCAGCTTTTGTTATTTATGGAACTTTTAAAATAATGAATTAAATTTTAGGAGTATAGACTTACATTATTAGTTAGTTTAGACTATTTAATAGTGGATTTACTCAATCCCTAAGCGCTGAAATAAACCTAGAATATCACTTGGATAGCTATTTTTTTTAAGATCTTGATTATTTTCAGAAGTACTATTTTTAGAATTTTCTGAGCAGTAATTGCTATTTTTAGAATTTGTGTTAGTATTTTTTTTCATGTTTGTAGGGGTTTTTGATTTTTTATATTTATTGATTTTCTTCTTCATTTTGTGTTAACCTAAAATTTAATTAATAGATAAGTATGTCTTAAAAGGGGGTTAACTTAAAAGAATCTATCATAGATAGATTATATCTATAAAATTAATACTATTGATCCATGTCTTTAAAGATTTTACCATAAAAAAAGGAAGGAGAAACCATACAATATTTCTTGAAATTTTTAGTAAATTTGCTAAGAACAAAATTTGTCCCCTCCAAATTATGCGAAATTACTTTATTATTGACCACGATAATTTTACCATTCAAAGTATTAAAGATGTTTTAGAAGATTACTTTGAATTTAATTGTATTGGAACTTCTAGTGACTACAATTCAGCAATGAACATAATATTAAGAGAAACACCAGATTTAGTTTTTTTTAATATTGATTCTACATTTAATAATCCTTTTAAGTTTGCTCAAGAACTTAATTTGTTTAATGATGATTTTCCAATTTTTATTGCAATATCTTCCTCTAAAGGGAAGGTATATGATGTTATTAAAAATGGTTTTTTCGACTTTTTATTAAATCCTATAGAAGAATTAGAGATAAGAAAGTCAATTTTAAAAATTTTGAAACGAATCCCTGCAAAGTCAAGAAAAAACATCTGCTTAAAATCATATAAAGATTATCAATATTTGAAAACTGACGAGATACTTTTTTTAAAAGCAGATAATAATAGTACCGATTTTTATATGAATGATGGAAATAGAATTACCGCTTTTAAAACATTGAAGACTTTTCAAGACGTATTACCTAATAATTTTTATAGAATACATAAAAGTTATATTATTAATAAAAATTTTATATCAAGAATTCAGTTTGGAAAATCTATTTGTACAATAAAACGGAATAGTTACGAAGTTCCATTTACAAAAACGTATATTAATAATATTAGGAATATAAATAAAGCATTATCCGAATATTCTTATTTGTCGGTAAGTTAGTTTTACATAACAAAAGGTATGTTTATACTAACAAAAGGTATGTTTACACTAATAAAAGGTATTTAAATTATTTTTTAACCTTTTAGTTCGTTAATTTTGGGTTTACTAATTAAGTAATTACAAATTTTAAACCCCAATATTATGAAAGCATTAAAATTTATTTTCGCATTTTCTATTTTATCTATAGCATTAACTTCTTGTACTTCTGATAATTTATCGGCAGATGAAGATCTCTATTCACAAGATGAACTTTTCGCAACAGGTGATGATGGAAGTGCGACTTGGGATAACACAAGAGACTAAAGAGTTTTAAACATACTTTAATAGTACGAAATAGTTTTAAAAAAGCCTTGAAATTTATTTAAGGCTTTTTTTAGTAGCTTTGTTTTTCAAAGTCAGAAAATTGAAAGCTTCATTGTACAGTTTTAAATACATTCAATTTATTTTTGCAAGCTTATTATTTGCTTGTATAGTGAGTTGCTCTGATACATCGAATTTTAGTGTTTCTTTTAATAATGATCTTACTGATAGCATTAATAGTTGGATACAACAATCTAAAAATAGAAAACTTGTAATAAGTGATCGGCAAAAAGCTCTGGAGAAGGCTTTTGAAAATACCAATATACTTCATTCAGATTCAGTTAAAAATAATTATTATTCTAAAATTTCATTTGAAGCTGTAAATTTAAATAGTGTAAACTTATTTAAAATAGTTAACGCTAAATCGTTGTCTTTATCAAATAAGTTACATGATACCTTAAAAATTGGGGAAGCCCATTGGAACTATGCTTTTTATTATTCTAAAAACGAGGTAGTGGATAGTGCATATTACCATTACCACAAAGCCTATGAAAATTTTAAGAAAATAAAGCATGAGCTTTATACTGCCAAAATGCTGTATAATATGGCATTTGCGCAAGGACGTTTAAAAGATTATACGGGTAGCGAAATTTCCATGTTTGAAGCGCTTACAATTTATAAAAAACTAAATAGAGATAAAGACTTATATCAATGTTATAATTATTTAGGATTGATTTATATGGAATTGGAAGAATTTGATAGAGCCATATATTACAATAAAAAAGCCCTAGAATACTTAAAAAAAATCAACGATAAAAGTACCTTTAGAGAATGGAGCTTAAGTAATTTGGGGTTGGTTTATCAAAAACTTAGCAAGTACGATGAAGCAATAGAAAGTTTTGAAGAGGCTTTAAATAATAGCAATTTAAAAGAACGTGATATTAATTTTTATGCACGCTTAATCGATAATATTGCATATACTAAGTTTTTAGATGGAGATACATTAAATGTTTTTAAAGATTTAGAAAAATCACTAAAAATAAGGGATAGTTTAAAAAACTCTCAAGGAATTGTTATTGTTAAAAGACATTTATCGGAATTTTTTGCTTCAAAATCAGATACCTTACAAGCAATTAATTTAGCTACAGAGGCGCTAAACCTGGCTAATAAAGTTGAAAACAATAGAGATAAGTTAGAGTCGTTATTATTACTTTCAAAAATAGATAAGCTAAATTCTAGTAAATATTTAAAATATTATGTTCACCTAGAAGATAGCCTTCAAGTAGAAGAGCGAAAAGCACGAAACAAGTTTACAAGAATTCGTTTTGAAACTGATGAATATATTGAAGAAACTGAAAAACTTTCACAACAAAAAGTATTAATTTTAATCGGAACCTTTATAGCGCTTTTATTTATTTCACTCTCGTATTTTTTAATGGTTCAAAGAACAAAAAATAAGGAATTACTATTTGAGCGAGAGCAACAAAAATCTAATGAAGAAATTTTTTCTTTAATGCTTAAGCAACAATCAAAGTTAGAGGAAGGTCGCTTAAAAGAAAGGCATCGAATATCAGAAGATTTACATGATGGTGTACTTGGTAAAATTTTTGGAACAAGAATAGGGTTAGGTTTTTTAAGTGTTAAAGGAGATGAAAGTGACACCAAAAAGCATCAATTTTATATAGATGAACTTCAATCAATAGAAAAAGAAATAAGAGCAATTTCTCATGAATTAAAAAGTGAAGTATTATCATCAAAAGTAGATTTTTTAAAAATTGTAGAAAGCTTGATTACTGAAAAAAGTAAATTAGGAAATTTTGAATGTAATTTAGACGCTCGTGATACTATTTTTTGGGATAAAATAAGTGATCATATAAAAATTAATTTTTATAGAATTATACAAGAAGCATTACAAAACTGTATTAAATATTCAAAAGCAACTCAAGTAGCTATTCAATTTGATTTAGATGATGAACTACTAAAACTAACCATAAAAGACAATGGTGTTGGATTTAAATTTAACGATAAAAGAAAAGGGATAGGACTAAAAAACATGCAGTCTAGAGCACAGAAATTAAATGGGTTATTTTATGTAGATTCGACAATTAACGAAGGAACAACTATCTTTGTATCATGTTTAATTGAAAATTAGGATTATGAAAAAAATTTATAAAGTACTAATAATTGACGATCATCCTATTATAGCAGACGCTTATAAGAGTGCTTTTGAATTTATTGAAACGGAAAATGAAAATGTAAAGTTTAAAATAGATATTGTTCACAACTCAGACGATGCTATTCAAAAAATAACAAAAGCCTCTAAAAATAATAGAATTGATTTTGTATTTCTTGATATTTCAATACCGCCGTCAGCTGATGGTAAAATTTTATCTGGAGAAGATATAGGAATTAAGATCAAGCAGTTATTGCCTAAGTGTAAAATTATTGTTGCAACAACTTTTAACGATAATTACAGAATACAAGTTATTCTAAAAAATGTAAATCCAAATGGGTTTTTGATTAAAAACGACATTAATAAAGATGAGCTAGTAACATCCATAAAAACGGTGCTAGATAACTCGCCTTATTATAGTAAATCTGTTTTAGAATTATTCCGCAAGCAATCTTCAGTTGATTTTCAGTTAGACAAAATAGATAGGCAGTTATTATATGAAATGTCAATAGGGACAAAAATGAAAGAATTACCAAATGTTATACCTATGTCAATGACTGGTTTAGAAAAAAGAAAAAAACACCTAAAAATAATTTTCGATGTTGATGAGGGTGATGATAGAGCATTGGTATTAAAAGCAAAAGAAAAAGGGTTTATTTAATTAAATAAACCCTTTTTGCTATAAAAAATGTCTTTGGGGATGATTTATTTATCCTTATAGCTAAACCAAATTTATACTAAAATTTAACTACAAAAAATTATTTTCAAATTATTTAGAGTAATTGCTCAATGTTTATGGTTTTAACGTTCTTTTGGTATGGAAAAATCGTTTTTTTTTGAAGTATTTATAAATTAAAGGCTATAATTGTTATACATTAAGAAAAGTTTAACACCTTTCAGTAAGGTAAAAAGACGAACAAAACAACATAGTAAGTAATATTGTTTATTTTTGACAAATTATAATAAAAGAAACAAGCTTTTAATATGAAACGAGCATGTCAAATGTTGACACACTGCGGAATGATTAATAGCGAACAGCATATGTTACCGCTAAAAAATAAAATTTAAACATATGAAAAAAATAGTTGTACTTCTATCCTTATTAGTTTTTAGTCTCTCAAGTTTTTCACAAATTTACGATCCTGTAAAATGGGAAACATCTGTCGATAAAATTTCAGAGTCAGAATATGATTTAATAATAACTGCGTCCATAGAGGAAAGTTGGCATTTATATTCACAAAATGTCCCTGAAAATGGTCCAATTGCAACTTCGTTTAATTTTGAAAAAAATGATAGTTTTCAATTAGTAGAAGGTGTAGTAGAAGAGGATGGGAAAACGGTTTTTGATCCTGTTTTTCAAATGGAAATAAAATATTTTGAAGAGAAAGCAATTTTTAAGCAACGCGTTAAAATAGGATCTAAAGAAATCTCAGCGATTATTGGTGAATTAGAGTTTATGGTTTGTGATGATGAAAGATGCTTACCACCAACATTAGTAGATTTAGAATTTAATTTTAATGGGGACACTTCTAAAAAGGTTAATTTGAATGAGCCAGCTACCAAGCAAGTAGTGAAAGAAATTAAACAAGAAAAATCAAAAAAAAATCCAGATAAAAGTTTACTTACCATTTTTATTATAGCCTTCTTTTCTGGTTTCGCTGCATTGTTAACTCCGTGCGTTTTTCCAATGATTCCAATGACAGTAAGCTTCTTTACAAAGCAAAGTAAAAGTAAAGCATCTGGAATTAGAAATGCTATTATTTATGGCTTATCAATAGTTATAATTTATGTATTGTTAGGAACTCTAGTAAGTGCTGTTTTTGGTGCTGACGCCTTAAATGCGTTATCTACAAATGTGTGGTTTAACATTATATTCTTTTTGTTATTAGTGATTTTTGCAATTTCATTTTTAGGCGCTTTTGAAATAGTTTTACCAAGTTCTTGGGGAACAAAAGTAGATGCACAAGCAGATAAAGGAGGAATAATTGGTATATTTTTCATGGCGTTAGCGTTGGCTATTGTTTCTTTTTCGTGCACAGGTCCAATAGTTGGAACTTTGCTTGTTGAAGCAGCAGCAGGAGGAAACCAAATAGGTCCAATAGTTGGAATGTTAGGATTTTCTTTAGCATTAGCAATTCCTTTTGCATTATTTGCTGCATTCCCAGGTTGGTTGAACTCTTTACCAAAATCTGGTGGTTGGTTAAATACGGTAAAGGTTGTTTTAGGATTTTTAGAGCTAGCACTAGCATTTAAATTTTTATCAAATGCCGATTTAGTATTACAATTACATTGGTTAGAACGTGAAGTTTTCTTAGCAATTTGGATTACAATTTTTGGAGCCTTGGCATTTTATTTATTTGGTAAAATTAAATTACCCCATGATTCTCCTTTAGAACATATTTCAGTAGGAAGATTATGTTTAGGATTAGTTACAATGGCTTTTACTATTTATATGATTCCTGGTTTATGGGGTGCTCCTTTAAATTTAATAAGTGCATTTCCACCAGCACAACATTATGCTGAATCTCCTTATGGTGTAGGATTCACTAAAACTGGAGGAGGCATAGCCGAAGGTGCAAACCATGGTGAAATACCTGATGGAGCTCATATGATGGCACCTCATAATATTTTGGCTTTTAATGACTATGACAAAGGATTGGCATATGCTAAAAAAGTAAATAAACCAGTAATGCTTGATTTTACGGGTTTTGCTTGTGTGAATTGTAGAAAAATGGAACAGAATGTTTGGGCAAAAGATAAAATATTACCGATATTAAAAAATGATGTGGTTTTAATATCTTTATATGTTGATGACAAAAGAAAACTCTCAGAGAATGAAATTATAGAGTCAAAACTTCGACCTGGAAAAAAATTAAAATATATTGGGCAAAAATGGAGTGAATTTCAAACAATAAAATACGGTGCAAATGCGCAACCGTTTTATGTTTTAATGAATCACAACGAAGAAAATTTAAATGATCCAGCTGCTTATACACCTGATGTTGATGAATATTATACTTGGTTAAAAAATGGTTTAAGTAACTTTAAGAAATTTGATTTTAATTGATTAATTTACACACGATTTTATAAGTTAAAATGGCAAGAAATTTTTTTAAAAATGAGGAATAATGAGTGCTAAATCTAATACTCCAACTGAATTAGAAACCTATTTTCAACAATTCAGAAAACATATTGTCGGTGTCAATAAAACATTTCAATCACCTTATGGAGAGAAAGAAATTATTTATACAGACTGGACTGCTAGTGGAAGAATGTACCGCCCAATTGAAGAAAAATTAATAAACGAATTTGGGCCGTTTGTTGCAAACACACATACCGAAACTTCTGTTACGGGGTCTGCTATGACAATGGCTTACCATAAAGCTAGAGGTATTATTAAGAGGCATGTAAATGCAAATGAAGATGATATTTTAATTACTTCTGGAACTGGAATGACAGGAATGATTAATAAATTTCAACGAATTCTTGGGTTAAAAGTCTCAGAGAATTTAAAACAGTATACAAAGGTTCCAGATGAATTAAAGCCAATCGTTTTTATTACTCATATGGAACATCATTCTAATCAAACATCTTGGTTAGAAACTATAGCAGATGTTGAAATTATTCCTTGTCAAGACTCAGGTTTAATTTGTTTTCAAAGTTTTAGAAAATTATTAGATATATATAAAGACAGGCCTATAAAAATAGCCTCAGTAACTGCGTGTTCTAATGTTACAGGTATTAGAACCGATTATCATAAGATTGCAGAAATTATTCACCAACATGGTGGCTTGTGCTTTGTTGATTTTGCTTGTTCAGCACCCTATGTTGAAGTGAATATGCACCCAAAGAATGAACAAGCTTATTTAGATGCTATTTTCTTTTCACCACATAAGTTTTTAGGTGGACCAGGAACTTCAGGTGTTTTAATTTTTAATAAAAAACTTTATCATAATGTTGTTCCTGATAATCCAGGAGGAGGAACTGTGAATTACACAAATCCATGGGGAGATCATGATTATATTAATGATATTGAAACTAGGGAAGATGGCGGAACCCCTGGTTTTTTACAAGCTATAAAAATCGCCCTTTCTATTCAATTGAAAGAGCAAATGGGTATTGAAAATATTTTAAATAGAGAGCACGAAATTAACGAGCTTATTTTTGAAAAACTTTCTGAGATACCTAATTTAAAAATATTAGCAGAGCAACATAAAGATCGATTAGGGATTTTTTCATTTTTTATTGAAAATGCACATTTTAATTTAGTAGTAAAATTATTAAACGATCGATTTGGAATTCAAACAAGAGGAGGTTGTTCTTGTGCAGGAACCTATGGTCACTTTTTATTAAATGTAGACCAACAAACATCAAAAACTATTGAAGAACAAATTACTGAAGGTTGTTTGATTGATAGACCAGGATGGATTCGAATGTCTATTCATCCAACATTAACTAATAGTGAAGTTCTTTATATTTGCGATAGTATAAAACAAGTGGCAGAAAATATTTCAAAGTGGTCTGAAGATTATAGTTATGAGAGCAGCAAAAATGAGTTTATTCATAAAACCGCTAAACTTATTGAAATTGATATCGTTAACAATTGGTTTAAGTAATGGTTTTTCAGCAAAAGTTTCTTCAATATTTAAATGTTAAAAAAATAGTGAATGGATAATTTTATTTTTTTTGTGAAGCAAGGTCTTTTTCATGTTTTGGATTGGAATGCTTATGATCATATTTTATTTTTAATTGCGTTGGCAGTTATTTATGATTTTAAAAATTGGAAAAAAGTATTATGGTTAATTTCTTTGTTTACCGTTGGTCATACACTAACCTTGATTTTAGCCGCCTATAAAATTGTTCAAATAAATTCAAACTTGATAGAGTTTTTAATTCCTGTTACAATTATTATTACTGCATTGGTAAATATTCTGTACGCAAAAGGAACTACTAAAAACGCAAAAACCAATATAAATTTATTTTTTGCGCTATTTTTCGGTTTAATTCATGGGTTAGGATTTTCAGGGTATTTTAAAATGCTTATAGGTAGTTCTAACAATAAGTTTATTCCCTTATTAGAGTTTGCACTAGGTATAGAAATAGCTCAAATAGTTATTGTATTTATTGTTTTGCTACTTGGTTTTATTTTCCAAACTATTTTTCGTTTTTCAAGGAGAGATTGGATACTTATAATATCCTCAATTGTAATTGGGATAGTATTGCCAATATTAAAAGCAGCTATATTTTGGTAAACATTTAACGTGGATTTAAAAAGAATATTTTTACATTCGTGCGTATCATTATAATTTATGAATAAAAAACAACTAAAATACGATCAGGCTTATATGCGAATGGCACTAGAATGGGCTAAATTATCGCATTGTGAAAGAAAAAAGGTTGGTGCATTAATAGTAAAAGATAGAATGATTATTTCTGATGGTTTTAACGGTACACCAACAGGGTTTGAAAATCCCTGTGAAGAGAATGAACTTACAAAATGGTATGTTTTACACGCTGAAGCAAATGCCATTTTAAAAGTGGCAAGTTCAACGCAATCATGTAAAAATTCTACCTTGTATATCACATTATCACCTTGTAAAGAATGTAGTAAATTAATACATCAATCAGGAATTAAAAGAGTAGTTTACGCAAAAGCTTATAAAGATACTTCAGGACTGGAGTTTTTAGAAAAAGCAGGAGTAGAACTTACACACCTTAAGAATTAAGAATGACAAAAAGAAAAGCAAGTATACCATTTTTTATAGGACTATCTATTGCTATAGGTATTCTAATAGGAAGTACATTTAATTATAAAAATAAATCGGTTTTATTTAGTTCCAATACAAATGAAGCTAAAATAAAAAAGTTAATCAACTACATACAATATGACTATGTAGATAAAGTAGATACCGATAGTTTATTAGATGATGCCATTACAAATATGCTGGTAAAACTAGATCCACATTCTGTATATATACCTAAAGAAGAATTGAAACGAGTTACTGAAAGTATGCAAGGTAAATTTGTTGGTATTGGAGTTACTTTTTTAATGCACGAAGATTCTGTAGTAGTATCAAGTGTAATTAAAGGAGGTCCAAGTGAACGCGCAGGATTGCAAGATGGAGATAGAATTTTAGTTGCTGATACTGATACCTTATTTGGCAAGAGCATTATAAATAAAGCTCAACTAAAGGAAAAAGAGATTGGAACAACTTTTGGAAATAGAAAAGTGAGTGATGCCGTTATGAAATCGCTAAAGGGAGAACCAGAGACAACGGTTAATTTGGCAATTTATAGACGTTCTAGTGACGAAATTTTAAACATACCTATCGAAAGAGGAGAAGTGACTATAAAAAGTGTTTCAGCGTATTATATGATTAATAAAACCTTAGGATATATCAATATTGATAGATTTGCAAGAACCACTTATAAAGAGTTTAAAGTTGGTCTTGATGAATTAATTTCTAAAGGAATGAATTCGCTGGTGCTCGATTTAAGAGGCAATCCGGGAGGTTTTATGGATATTGCCAACAGAATTATTGATGAATTTTTAGAAGATGGTAAATTAATTGTTTTTACTAAAAATAAAACAGGAGAAGTTGATAATTCATTTGCAACCAGTAAGGGTGATTTTGAAGATGGAAAAGTATATGTTTTAATTGATCAAAACTCAGCATCAGCAAGTGAAATTGTTGCAGGCGCGCTTCAAGATAATGATAAAGGGACTATAGTAGGTCGTAGATCGTTTGGAAAAGGATTGGTGCAGCAAGAAATGGATTTAGGCGATGGTTCTGCGGTAAGGCTAACAACATCTCGTTACTATACCCCAACAGGCAGGTCAATTCAAAAACCCTACAGTGAAAAAGATACTAAAAAATATAAAAATGATTATGTAGAAAGAATTCATAATGGTGAATTAATTTATAAGGATAGTATTAAAGTTGATGAAGATTTAAAATATACTACACCAAAAGGAAAAGTTGTTTATGGCGGTGGAGGTATAGTTCCTGATGTTTTTGTAGCTATTGATACTGCAAGTACTTATAGCAACAGATTGTATAGAAGGCTTAATGATTTTGTATTTAAATACATTGATAATCATAGAGAAGAAATGAATACATGGGAATTGGAAAATTTTGTAAATAATTTTGATAAAGACGCTAAAATATATAACCTATATATAGATCAGCTAGATCTAACAACGCCAATTTTTCCAAAGGAAAGAGAAAATTTAAAAATGTATTTGAAAGCTGTTATAGCCAGAAATTTATTTCAAGAAACAGGTTTTTACATGATTACACAAAAGAAAGACCCGATGATTATGAAGGTGTTAGAGCTAGATGAAAAATCAAATAATGAATAAAAAATATAGTAACTTTATATATTTATATCATTTTAAAAGTTAAAATCATTCAATCTTTTGACAATCAATAAAAAAATATACTTTGCTTCAGACCAACATTTTGGTGCTCCAACTATTGAGAAAAGTAAAATTAGAGAGCAAAAGTTTGTAGCTTGGTTAGATACCATAAAATATGATGCTGAAGTTATTTTTTTATTAGGCGACTTATTTGATTTTTGGTTCGAATATAAAAAAGCAGTTCCTAAAGGATTTGTACGAGTTTTAGGAAAGCTTGCTGAATTAAGAGATAGTGGAATTCAAATTCACTTTTTTGTAGGTAATCACGATCTTTGGATGCGTGATTATTTTGAATCAGAATTAAATATACCAACCTATTACGAACCAAAGGAATTCACATTTAACCATAAAACCTTTTTAATTGGTCATGGCGATGGTTTAGGACCTGGAGATAAAGGTTATAAACGAATGAAAAAAGTATTTACAAATCCAATTTCTAAATGGTTTTATAGATGGTTGCACCCCGATATTGGAATACGGTTAGCCCAATATTTATCAGTTAAAAACAAGTTAATTTCAGGTGAGGAAGATGTGAAATTTTTAGGCGAAGAAAATGAATGGCTGGTTCAGTATTGTAAGAAAAAACTAACGGAAAAACATTACGATTATTTTATTTTTGGCCATAGACATTTGCCACTTGAAATAGCAATTTCGGAAAATTCAAAATATATCAATACAGGAGATTGGATTACGCATTATACTTTTGCTAAATTCGAAAGAAATAAACTAAGTTTAGAAAACTTTAAAAACTAAAAAAAGAGGCAAATTTGCCTCTTTTTTTAGTTCAATTTTTTTGAAGATTCATTTTTTTGAAAAATGATTTAAAATATAACATATTTTAAAAAAAGTAATACCTGATTTGGATTGACCAATAGTTGTTAAATTCTTACTAAACCTTAGGTTTTACTATTATTTTTAACCAATTTTTAACAAGATTTTCAAAAAAAAATTCAGCTATTTGCATGGGTTAATAAAGTATATTAAATTCACGCGATTAAAAACAATAAAAATGATTGAAGAAAATAATGTTTCGATAGATATAAAGGCTATCAATGAGAAAATTGAAAAGGAAAGCGCTTTTGTTGATTTGCTAGTGATGGAAATGAATAAAGTAATTGTTGGTCAAAAGCATATGATCGAGCGATTACTGATTGGCTTGCTAGGAAATGGTCATATTTTATTAGAAGGTGTTCCAGGTTTGGCTAAAACATTGGCAATTAACACCTTGTCAAGAGCTATTGATGCAAAATTTAGTAGAATTCAGTTTACGCCTGACTTATTACCAGCAGATGTTATTGGAACAATGATTTATAGTGTAAAAGACAATGATTTTACCATTAAAAAAGGTCCTATTTTCGCAAATTTTGTATTAGCTGACGAAATTAATCGCGCTCCAGCTAAAGTACAATCTGCTTTATTAGAAGCCATGCAAGAGCGTCAAGTTACTATTGGAGATTCAACGTTTAAGTTACAAGAACCTTTTTTGGTGATGGCAACTCAAAATCCGGTAGAACAAGAAGGAACATATCCTTTACCTGAAGCACAAGTTGACCGTTTTATGTTAAAAACAGTTATTGATTATCCAAAATTGAATGAAGAACAAATAATAATGCGTCAGAATTTAACTGGAAATTATGATAGCGTGAATGCTGTTGCATCTGTAGAGCAAATTAATAGAGCAAGAAATGCAGTGAAAGAAGTGTATATGGATGAAAAAATTGAAAAATATATACTTGATCTTATTTTTGCAACTCGTTATCCAGAAAAGTACAACTTACCAGATTTAAAAGGATTGATAAGTTTTGGAGCTTCACCTCGTGGAAGTATTAATTTAGCAATGGCTGCTAAATGTTATGCATTTATTAGACGAAGAGGTTATGTGATTCCTGAAGATGTTCGTGCTGTTGTTCATGATGTTTTACGTCACAGAGTTGGAATCACTTATGAAGCCGAAGCGGAAAACGTTACTTCAGAAGATATTATCAATAAAATTGTAAATGAAGTAGAGGTACCTTAGTAGTTCACAGTTAATAGTCACAGTTAACAGTTTTTAAAACTGTTCAACTGAATACTGCAACTGAATACTGTAAACTTTAAAACATGGATACTAAAGAAATACTTAAAAAAGTTCGAAAAATAGAGATTAAGACACGCCGTTTGTCTGATCATATTTTCTCTGGCGAATACCACAGTTCATTTAAAGGACGAGGTATGACTTTTTCTGAAGTACGTCAATACCAATATGGAGATGATGTGAGGGCAATTGATTGGAATGTTACGGCTCGTTATAATGAACCTTATGTAAAAGTTTTTGAAGAAGAGCGAGAATTAACCATGATGTTGCTAGTTGATGTTAGCGGCTCTGAATTTTTTGGAACAACACAACAATTTAAAAGAGATACTATAACTGAAATCGCAGCAACATTAGCATTTTCTGCAATTCAAAATAATGATAAGGTAGGATTACTATTATTTTCTGATGAAGTTGAGTTATTTATTCCTCCCAAAAAGGGAAAAAGTCACGTTTTACGAATTATTAGAGAATTAATAGAGTTTCACCCAAAAAGCACAAAAACAAATATTTCTGAAGCATTGAAATTTTTGTCAGGCGTTATGAAAAAGAAAGCAATTGTTTTTATGTTATCAGATTTTATGGATGATAATTACGAACAAACATTAAAAATTGCTGGAAAAAAACATGATGTAACAGGAATTAGAGTATTTGATAAACATGATGTTTCAATACCAAATTTAGGAATGGTTCCTATGCTAGATGCTGAAACAGGAAAAACAATGTTGGTGAATACAGCATCTAAAAGTGTTAGAAATGGGTATGAAGCTCATTATTTAAAAGTGGTTGATTATTTCGAGAAGTCTTTTAGTCATAGTGGTTCGGGTGTTATAAGTACCCGAATTGATGAAAGTTATGTAAAAAAATTACTGGGCTATTTTAAACATAAAGGCGCAAGATAAATGAAGATGTTGAATAGTTTGAAGTTGGATAAAATGAAAAAAGTATTATTTTTTTTAGTGTTTTTAATTGGTTTCTTTGGGTTTTCTCAAGAAAACGCTGTTTCTATTGAAACAGATACTACAACTATAAAAATTGGAGAGCAAATTCAATACAAAATAGCCGTAGATGAAATTAACAATGTTATTTTTCCAAAGTTACAGCTAGATAGTTTAGGAAAAGTTGAAGTAGTTGAATCGCTGCCAATAGATACGTTAAAAAACAGATTAGAAAAGAAGTATCTACTCACAAGTTTTGATAGTGGTCAATACGTAGTACCAAGTCAAATGGTGCTCATTAACAATAAACAGTTTTTTACAGATTCACTTTTGGTAAATGTGGCAACCGTAAAAGTTGATACACTGAAACAAAATATGTTTCCTATAAAATCTATCAAAAAGGAACCAAAAACTTTTGATGATTATAGACACTTATTATGGTGGTTAATTCCAATTTTAATTTTGATTGCTGTTATTTTATATGTTGTTCTTAGAAAAAAAGAAAAGATATTAACTCCAAAAGTATATGTAGCTCCAATTCAAGAGGCTTTACAACGATTAAAAGAGCTTGATGAAAAACAACTTGTTCAACAAAATAAAATAAAAATATACTATTCTGAACTTACAGATATTGTAAGAACATATATTGAGAAAGATATTCATATTCCAGCTCTAGAGTCAACAACAAATGAATTAATTGAAACAATTAATGACTTTAATGAGTCTAGTAATTTAGGAATATCAAAAGAAACTATTAAGCAGTTAAAAGAGGTGTTAGAAAGTGCCGATTTAGTAAAATTTGCGAAATCTAAACCTATTATTGATGAAATAAGGAATGATAGAACCACGGTCGAAGATATATTAAAAAACACTCAACATGCAGTTCAAACAAAGAACGCTGAAGAGCAAAACAATATAGTTACTGATAAGCTCACTGAAGAAGAGGTTCCTAAAGTTAAGAAAAGTAATTTTTCAAAGTATCTTTTCATTTTTATTGCTGTTTTTGTGATTATTATTGGAACTGCTGGCTATTTTGGTTATACCTATTTAAAAGATACCTATACTGGAAATAGCACATCAGAAATGAAAGCTGGTGAATGGTATACATCTTCTTATGGAAATCCTTCAGTATCTATTGAAACTCCAGAAATTTTACAAGCACAAAATGTTGAAATTCCAGATGATTTAATGGGTGTTGTAGAAGGAGTTACTACCTACAATTACGGAAGTTTAATTGGCGATTTTTATGTAGAAGTATCTACAACCAATTTTGTAAATGAGTTAGAAAATTTTGATTTTGATGCAGGTATTCAACTTACACTGCAACAAATTGCGCAAAAAATTGACACTAATTTCACAAATTTATATCAAGAAATTAGAATTAATAATGGTGTGGAGGGTAGAATAGTAACTGCGAATTATGAAGTTGAAAATCCAGTCACTCAAGAAACAAGTAGTAATATTTTAACCTTGTTGTTTTTTGAAGATAGCAAGAACATTCGTCAGGTAATTATTACTCAATTAGCTGAAGATGAAAATGCCAAAGAAGTAAATGAACGAATAGTAACATCAATTTCTTTAAACCAATAAGTATGTTACAGAATTTTGAATTTTTAAATCCGCAATTTTTATGGTTACTAGTGGTAATCCCACTTTTAGCTGGATGGTATTTTTTAATTAGAAATACAGACAGTGCAACGTTAACTATTGCAAGTACAAAAGGTTTTAAAGTAAAACCTTCTATAATCACTAAATTTAAGCCACTACTCTATATTCTAAGATTAGCCGCCTTAACGTTATTAATTGTTGCATTAGCAAGACCAAGAAACGTTGAAGTAAGTAAACGAACTAAAACAAATAAAGGAATTGATATTGTAATGGCAATTGACGTTTCAGCAAGTATGTTAGCGCGTGATTTAAAACCGAATCGTTTAGAGGCTTTAAAACTTGTGGCTACTGAGTTTGTAAATCAACGTCCTAATGACAGAATTGGAATTGTAGTTTATGCGGGAGAAAGTTTTACGCGAACTCCAATTACAAGTGATAAACGAATAATTAGAAACACCATTTCTGAAATTAGATGGGGAGATTTAGATGGTGGTACTGCAATTGGAATGGGCTTGGGTTCTGCAGTAAACCGTTTAAAAGAAAGTAAAGCGAAAAGCAAAGTTATTATTTTGTTAACTGACGGTGTAAATAATACGGGTTTTGTAGATCCAAAAACAGCAACAGAATTAGCTATTGGACTTGGAATAAAAGTTTATACCATTGGTTTAGGAACTAACGGAACGGCCTCATTCCCTTATGCGAAAGACCCCACAACAGGCAAACTACTGTTTAGAAGTTCACCTGTTGAGATTGATGAAGATTTACTACGATATATTGCAAAAGAAACAGAAGGTAAATATTTTAGAGCAACAGATAACTTAAAATTAAAAGCAATTTATAACGAGATAAATAAGTTAGAAAAAACAGAAATTGAAGAGTTTAAATATTACAATTATCAAGAAAAATACAGAATTTTAGTGGCACTTGCTGCATTTTTAATTTTAATTGAAATATTGTTGAAGCATACAATATTTAGAAGTTTTATATAAATTTAAATAAAATGGATTTAAAACTAAAACATACAATTTACTAAATAACAGATTTAACACTAATTATGTATCAAATAGAAGAACCAACATATTTTATATACCTAGCAATTATTCCAGTAATATTTGTGTTGTTTTTACTAGTGTTTTGGTGGAAAAAGAAAACCCAAAAACGTTTTACAGATGCTCATTTAATGCAAAAGTTAAGTCCTTCTTCATCCACTTTTAAATCGTTTTTAAAAATTGTGATGGTAAGTTTAGGGTTGGCATTTTTAATTGTTTCTTTAACAAACCCTAAAATGGGAACGAAATTAGAAACAGTAAAACGCCAAGGAGTAGATATTGTTTTTGCTTTAGACGTTTCAAAAAGTATGTTGGCCGAAGATATTGCTCCAAGTCGGTTAGATAAAGCAAAACAAATAGTCACAAAAATTATTGATAATCTGGGTAGTGATAGAGTAGGAATTATTATTTACGCAGGGAATTCATATCCGCTATTACCAATTACAACTGACCACGCAGCAGCTAAAATGTTTTTGCAAAATGCCAATCCAGATATGGTTTCCAGTCAAGGAACTGCTATTAATGAAGCGATTGAAAAAGCAATTACCTATTACGATAATGAAGAGCAGACAAATCGATTTTTATTTATAGTATCGGATGGTGAAGACCATGAAGAAAATACCATTACTTTAGCACAAGAAGCACAGAAAGAAGGAATAAAAATATATACAGTAGGTATAGGTTCAGTTGATGGAGGCCCAATTCCAATGAGAAATGTTGGTGGAGGAATTAGTTATAAGAAAGATAGTAAAGGTGAAGTGGTAATAACCAAAATGAATGAGCAAGTTTTAAAAGATATTGCGAATGAAGGAAAAGGGCGATATATAAATGGGAATAAAACTCAAGAGACTATTGATATTATTAATGATGTATTGGTGAAAGCTGAAAAAAATGAATTTGAATCTAAACAATTTTCAGATTATAAAGACCAATTTCAGTGGTTTATTGCTTTCGGAATTTTATTTTTAATAATTGACATACTATTGCTTGAAAAGAAAACTAAATGGGTTCAAAAGTTGAATTTATTCAATCAAACTGAAACATCAAAAAATAAGTAACAAATGAAAAATATCATATTTATATTATTTGTATGTTTTGCAAACTTGGTTTTTTCGCAGCAAAAAAATCAAAAAGAATTAGAGCGAGAAGCTAGAGAAAATATACGAGAGGGAAATGAGTTGTATAACCAGTTAAAGTTTAAAGAAGCTGAAATTGCCTATAAAAAAGGGTTGTCAAAAAATCCAAATTATCCAAAAGCTTCTTACAATTTAGGGAATGCTATCTACCAACAAGACAGAAATAAAGAGGCAGTTAGTCAGTTTGAATTAGTTGAAAAGACCTTCAATGAGAAAATGAGCAAAGCAGAAGCTTACCACAATATGGGTAATTCATTTATGAAGGAAAAGCAATATGATAAAGCGGTTGAGGCTTTTAAAAATTCAATGAGAAATAATTCTAAGGACGATGAAACACGTTATAATTTAGCATTGGCAAAAGAGCTTTTAAAGCAACAGCAGCAGGATAATAAGGATAACAAAGACAATAAAAAGGACAATAAGGATAATAAAGACGATAAAAATAAAGACAAAAAAGAGAAAGATAAAGAAGGAGGAGACGAAGAAAAGAAAGAGGATAAAAACAAAGAAAAAGATAAGGGAAAAGATAAGGAAGATGATAAAGGAGACGAAAAGAAAGACCAAGACAATAAAAAAGACGACGATAAAAAACAAGATCAAAAACCAAGACCAAATCAATTGTCTCCTGAGCAAATAAAGCAATTATTGGAAGCCATGAATAATGAGGAAAATAAAACTCAGAAAAAATTAAATGCAGAAAAGGCCAAAGGCAAAAAAATAAAACAAGAAAAAGACTGGTAGAATGAAAATTATGAAGTTTTACATACTAGCTATTTTATTGTTTACCACGCATATTAGTATTGCTCAAATTGAGTTTAAGGCAGAAGTAAGCAAAAATAAATTAGGGGTAAATCAACGCTTTAAAATTGAGTTTACGGTTAATAAGCAAGGTGCAGACAATTTTGTACCACCAGCATTTACTAATTTTAAAATTGTTGGAGGACCAAGTTCGTCTGTAAATCAATCCTGGATTAATGGAAAAGCTAGTTATTCTCAGGCATATATTTATATCATTCAGCCAAAAAAAATAGGCGAATTTACTATTGAGCCTGCAAAAATTGAATACAAAGGCGAAACGTTTACTTCAAATGCTGTTAAAATTACAGTAACTAAAGAAGTTGAAATTCCAAAAGACCCTAATAATCCCGAATATGTTGCACAACAAAGTATTCATTTAGTTGCAGAAGTATCAAATTTAAGTCCTTATGTTGGTGAGGGAATTTATGTTGTTTATAAGTTATTCGTCAGCGAAAATATTAATTTGAATGGTTCACGAATAACTGAATCGCCTCAATATAAAGGTTTTTGGAATCAAGATATTTTAGTAAAAGATGTAAATTTTAAAAGAGGTAAGTATAATGGGGAAGACTATAGATATGTAATTCTTAAAAAAGCTGTCTTGATTCCTCAGCGCTCAGGTAAACTCGTAATTGAACCTATTGAAATGGATTTTTCATTAGGAATACCAACAGGTAGAGGTGATTTTTTCGGAAATATGATCACCAGAAATATTAATTATTCTACAAAATCAGCCACAAAAAATATTCAGGTGAAAGCACTTCCAGAAGAAGGAAAACCAATAGATTTTTCGGGTGCAGTAGGTGAATTAGATTTTAAAGTAACAGCGAATAAGAAAGTATTAAAAGCAAATGAAGCTTCACAAATAAAAGTTGAAATTTCTGGAAGAGGTAATTTAAAATTATTTGAAATACCAAAAATAACCACTCCGGCTGAATTAGAAGTTTATACTCCAGAACATAAAGAACAAGTAGCAACTTCATTAAATGGTTTAAGAGGTACTATTTCTGATACCTATACGGTAGTTCCTCAATTCAAAGGAAAATATAAAATTCCAGAAGTTACATTCTCTTATTTTAGTCCAAAAGAAAAAAAATATAAAACCATTACAACTGACGCTATTATTGTGGATGTTACAGAAGGAAAGGAATTACCTTCATCAGTAGCTGCTAATGGAAATACTATTCAAAAACAACAAGTAGTTTCGAACGATAATAATTTTAGGTTTATAGCATTGAACACAACATTTAAGCCAATTATTGAAGAAGAATTTTTAAATTCAACATTGTTTTATGTCTTACTACTTTTTCCATTTTTAGCAATTCCAATAGCCATTATTATTGGTAATAGGAGGGCAAAACGAGCAGGAGATGTATTTGGAAATAAAATTAGAAAAGCTGATAAATTAGCACGTAAATACCTATCAACAGCTAAAAAACAATTAGGAAATCAAGAAGCATTTTACATTGCTCTGGAAAAGGCCTTACATAACTTTTTAAAAGCAAAATTACATGTTGAAACTTCAGAAATTTCACAGGAACGAATTGCTGAAATTTTAAAAAATAAAAATGTAGAAGATACTGTTATTGAAGAATTTGTATCGGTATTAAATAACTGTGATTTTGCACGTTATACACCTTCAACAAATGTGCTGATGAATCAGGATTTTGATAAGGCAAAAAATATAATTACCAAAATTGATAAGTATTTGTAATATGAAAAAATTAGTTTTTAGCATAGCACTTCTTTTTAGTTTGGTAGCGGTTTCTCAAACATCAAACGATTTATTTTCGAAAGGAAATACTTTATATCAAACAGGTAAATACACAGAAGCTATTGAGGTATATTCAACTATTGAAAAGCAAGGATTAATTTCAGATGATTTATTTTTCAATTTAGGGAACTGTTACTATAAATTAAACAAAGTTGCTCCATCCATTTACTATTTTGAAAAGGCGTTAAAAATAAATCCAGCAAATGAAGATGCTTCCATTAATTTGGCATTTGCAAAACGAATGTCAATTGACGTTATTGAAGAGTTACCTAAAACGTTTTTACAACGTTTTTCGGCCAATGTTATTCAAAAACTACCATTTGATACTTGGGCAATTATCGCCGTTTCTGCGTCGTTTTTAGCCGCTATATTATTCCTTCTATATTATTTCTCTTATTCATCTAGAAAGAAGCTATTGTACTTTAATACTTCAATTTTTGCTATTTTTGTGTTAGCAATAAGCGTGTTTTTTGCATTCCATAATTACAAAACGGTTCAAAAAGATAGAACTGCTATTATTTTTGTTGCTAAGGTTGAAATAAAAAATGCACCATCAACAAGTAGCGAAGTTGTTTTTGAGCTACACGAAGGTACAAAAGTTATTCTCTTAGATGAACTTGATAAGTGGAGAAAAATTAAAATTGCCGATGGTAAAGTTGGTTGGATTTATGCAGATGATTTAAAAGAAATTTAGTTAGCAAAGAGTCTATTAATCTTTTCTTTTAAAGTTTTTCCGTGAATATTCACTGCAATAATTTTGCCATTTGAGTCAACTAAAAAAT
Organism: Lutibacter sp.; assembly: GCF_013041805.1. Lineage (GTDB taxonomy): Bacteria > Bacteroidota > Bacteroidia > Flavobacteriales > Flavobacteriaceae > Lutibacter. The sequence goes on along the minus strand of NZ_JABDRI010000076.1, from coordinate 13,653 downwards.
TGGTTGGCAAAGCGGTAATACCATATTCAATAGCAATAGGAGTGTCAAAACCTTCTGTAGTTGAAACTTCAGCCCAAACTCTTTTGTCCTGATCTAAAGCCTTCAGCCAACGATCTTTTTTTGAGTCTAAAGAGATTCCATAAATTTCAAATCCTTCTGATTTATAAGCTGCATATAATTCGTTTAATAAGACGCTTTCAGTTCTGCAAGGTGGACACCAACTAGCCCAAAAATCGATTAACGTATATGTTTTTTTTATACTATCTAAATCAATGTTTTTATTTGTTGAGTCAGGCATTTCTATGTTAGAAATAATACTTCCAACACTCGTTTTTTTAAGTAGTTCAATTTTATCTTTTAGTTTTTGAGTAATTTCTAGTGTTGGACGTTTTTCTTCAAAATCATCTACTAATGCTTCGAGAAATGGTAGATTTTCATTTCCATTCCAACGAATTGATGTTGGGTAAATAGCTACAGAAGTTCCCATATTCTCCTTTATAAATCCAGTGAGTTCATTTAAGTGTTTGTTATAATTTTCAACTTCGAGCTCTCGGAGTTCGGCTATAGTTGTTTGATTTGCCCCTGATTTTTTTAATTCTTTGATTTGTTTTCGAACAGAGCTTACTAAGCGATTGAGTGATTCTTTTCTAAAAACTTCATACGCATTTAACAGTTCAGTATCAGGTGAGCCAACAATGCTGATATTTTCACTCGAAGTTCCTTTAATTGTTAGATGCTGGTCTTTATCAATTGCTAGTTGTATTGTTTTTTTATCAAAAGTTAGGGTGTAAATGTTGGGCTCTAGCAAATAAGCTGTATTAAATTCACCTCGTTTATTAACTGTTAATGTATCAATAATTTTCACGGTTTTCTTTTGAAGATTTTCAATTTTAGAAAACACGATATATTGAGTAGTTAGATTTTCTACTTTTCCTGAAATACTAAAAGAATTTTTATTTTTTGGTGTACAACCAATAAAGAGTAATATAAGAAATGTGATTAATAAGTTACTAGTTTTAAAAGTCATAAAAATTTAAATTGATTGTTACTTTTGACGTACGTATTTTTATTTCCTAACAAGAATAGGTTGACTTTAACTATTCAGAAATAATTTTATCAGACTCATCTTCAACAACTTTTAAAAAATTAGGAAAAAGAGTTGGAGCTAGATTTTTAATAGGTTCATATAAAATGGCGTCCTCTTTTTGTTCATCAGAAATAAAAGGAATAGTGTTATTTAATTTGGTAAAAACTAATAATACGATACTTAAAATAAGTCCAATTTTTAGCGCTCCAAATACACCACCAAGTAGTTTGTTTAATAAACCTAATGAAGCAAAATCAGCAATTTTTGTAAGCATTTTACCAAGTAATGCAATAACCAAAACAATGATTGCAAATGTGATTGCAAATGCTATTATTGTGATATAGCGTTCATCCCACATAACTTTTTCAGCTAAAAAATCTCCAACAAAATAAGAGAAATGGATAGCGCCATAAACACCAGCAATTAAAGCCACTAAAGAAGCAACTTCAACAAATAATCCTTTTAATAAACCTCTAATAAATCCGAATATTAAAAGAACGGCAATAATAATATCAAAAGTATTCATATCATAGTTTTTGTAAATATACATGAATCGATTTGTATATTTGCAGCCTAACTAATAATTTCAAATGTCAAGAGATCAAAAATTAAAAGAAGATTACAATACGTTAGTCTCTATATTAACGGCAAGATTTGGTGAAGGAGAAACACTTAATTTAGACGCTATTATTTACTTAATTGGTGTTCAAGAATTAGGAAAAGGAACTATTGAATATAAGAAAGATGATAAGGTAAATTTAATGCATATAGCAATTTGCAGGTTGCTAGAGCCTTTTGGATATTATGAATTTGATTATTTTGATGATGATGGTTGGCCGCATTATAAATTAATAGAGGAATTACCAGAATTAAAAGCAGGCGAGCAAACTGTTCTTATGAAAGAAGCTATTGTATTGTATTTTAAAGAAAAAGAACTGATTTAAGTTACAGCTAACTTCCGAATCATTATAGAAAGTAATTTTGGAAAAAATCGTTTTACATAAACCGCTAATTTTTCTTTAAAACCGCCAATATAAACTTCTTCTTTTTCTCTTTTTACAGCTGATAATAGCAATTTCACAAAACGTTCACTTGATAATCCGTTTTTAGTTGCATGATCCATTTTTTCTTGAGGACTTCCGTCTCCAGTTAATGCATTTAAAGAAACGTTCGTTTGAACAAAACCTGGACAAGCTAAGGTAATTTTAATGTTGTTGTTGTAAACTTCAGCACGTAAACTATCAAAAAAACCGTGTAACGCATGTTTTGACGCAGAATAAGATGAGCGTAACGGAGTTCCAATTTTTCCAACAATACTTGTGGTAACAACAAAATAGCCGCTATTTTTTTCGATAAAATGAGGTAACAATGCTTTTGTAAGTGCAACAGTTCCTAAATAATTAATATCCATAATGCGTTTATCAACTTCAATTTCAGTATCTTTTGCTAAAGCACGCTGACTAATACCGCCGTTATTGAATAAGACATCAATACCATCAAAAAGCAATAAAGCGGCTTTAGTTTTTGACGCTAAACTGTTGTAATTTTCTAAATCTAGCGGTAGTATTTTTATAGTTGAAGAATTGTCACATTCGTTTTGTACCTGTTTAAGCTTTACTTCATTTCTAGAAGATAGAATAAGTTGAACGTTTTGTTTTGAAAGTTCAATAGCGAGTGCTTTTCCAATTCCAGAAGACGCTCCCGTAATCCAAACAGTTTTATTCGTAAAATTCATACATTAAGTTTTACGCAAAATAATAAAAATAGTTACATTTGGCTTGATTATTGAAAAAATCATAAAAAACAGAACATGATTAAAAATATGTTGGTGGTAATTGCACTACTATCTTTCTCGGCTCAAAGTCAAACACTTATTAAAGGAACTTTAAATCCGCCACAAGAGTTTAGTTGGATTGTGTTATACCAATTACAAGGAACAAAACAGTTGTATATCAAAAATGTAACCATTACTAATGGAGAATTCACTATTGATCTACCCGAGAATACGCCAGAAGGAATGTATCGTTTGCTATACAGTCAGCAAAATAATGGGTTTGTTGATTTTATTTATAATGGAAAAAGTGTAGAATTAAGTTTTAATCCAGATAACCCATTAGAAAGTGTAGCGTTTTTGAATTCAGAAGAGAATAGCACCTATCAAAACTATTTAATTGATTATTCCAATCAGCAACAAACATTAGACTCATTGCAGGTTAATTATTTTAGCGTACAAGATGAAATTGACAAAACAAATACGTTGAATTTGTATACTACGGAATTTAAAAAACAACAAAAGATTCAGGAAACTTACGAAACCTTAACAAAAGAATTTTTAGCCAATCATTTTATAAAAGCGAATAAAAAATATTATTCAGAACAACTTTTTGACACACCTCAAGAATATTTAAATAGTGAAAAAGAACATTATTTTGATTTTTTAGATTTTACAGATAAGCAATTATTAAATTCGACTTTTTTAAGTGAGAAGGTGATAGACTATGTTTTTTATTTAAATGGTTCAGAAGACGTAGAAATGCAAAATGGACTGTATAAAGAATCTGTAAATGAGGTTATTAATAGATTAGGTGACGATTTGAATCTAAGAAGTGATATGTTAATGTTATTATTACATTCATTTTCTCAAATTGAAAATACAGTTTTACTTGATTTTGTGATGGATAACTATTATTTAAAACTTCCAGAACAACTGCAAGATCAATCATTTTTAAGTCAAATTCATGAAAAAGTAAGGCTTGCTATTGGGAAAACAGCACCAGAAATTACTTGGGAGGAAAATGGCATTCAAAAGAAATTATCTGAATTATCCATTGCTAAAATTTATATTGTTGTTTTTTGGAGTACTGGATGTTCGCATTGTTTAGTGGAAATCCCTCAACTATATGAGTTTACAAAAGAAAAGGAAAATATTCATGTAATTGGGCATACCTTAGAGAATGATGATATAGGATTTAACATATACACTCCTAAATATGAAAAATGGACAAATATATTGGGCTTAGAAAAATGGCAAAATCCTATGGTTAAAGAATATCAAATAACAGCGACACCAACCTATTTTATATTGGATGAGCATAAAAAAATTATTGCAAAACCTGATTATTTTAGAGACGTAAAAGCGTTTTTTGAGGATTAAAAATAAAGGAAAGCATCTTCTAAATGTTCAATTTCTAAGGCATTGTTATTTTTTAGAATAGCAATAATATCAAACCGAACGTCTAGGTCTAATTCTTTTGAAATTACATATTGGTTAATTGCTTCAACCAAAAGTTTAATTTTCTTTTGATTCACAAAATCTTGAGGATTTCCAAAGTAGTTATTAGAGCGTGTTTTCACTTCAATAATAGCTAATATTTCATTTTTTTTAGCAATAATATCAACTTCTGCTTTTTTAAACCTCCAATTTTTTTCTATGATTTGATAACCATTTTTTAAAAGAAATTCTTCGGCAAGTTTTTCACCTTCTTTTCCTAACTCATTATGTTTAGCCATTTATGCAATTTTTTTAAGCTACTTTAATCGTTAAATTTAACTGTTGAGTGTTTTTTACCAACTTTCATTTCAATTTCTCTTCCTAAAAAAATGGCTTTATTAACATCATCATGACCCGCAGGGAAACCAAATAAAATGGGAAAGTTATATTCTTTTGTTGCTTCTAATACAATTTTTTCAACAGTTTGTCCAAAAGGAGTTGTATTTTTTTTAACATTGGTCATATCACCAATAATTATTCCACTACAATTTTTAAAATAATCACTTCGTTTTAAAGCGTATACCATTCTATCTATATGATAAAGATATTCTCCCACATCTTCAAAAAAGAGTATTTTTTGATTGGTATCTATGGAAGAAACAGAACCTAATAAACTTTGTAAAATCGATAGATTTCCACCAACTAACTGACCTTTTGCTTCTCCAACCTTATTAAAGCTTGATTCCTTAATTTTATAACTCAACGATTTACCAAAAAGTGCTTTTTTAAACGTTTTTACAGTTTTAATTCGCTTTTTTTCTTCAATGTTCATATTTACAGGCATCATTGCATGTAAAGTTTCATATCCTAAATTATGTATATGACTATGAAGCACTGTAATATCAGAATAGCCGATAATCCATTTCGGATTTTTCTTAAATTCAGTAAAATCTAATCCGTCTATAATTCTAACAGTACCATAGCCACCTCTTCCGCACCAAATGGCTTTTACATTTTTTGAATCTAAAGCTGTTTGAAAATCTTGAATACGCTCATTGTCAGTTCCTGAGAAATGAAAATTATTCCCAAAAAGACGCTTTCCCAAAATCACCTGCAATCCCCAACTTTCAACAAGTTTAACAGCTTCTTCTATAGGTTGTTGGTCTTTTAAGATACCAGCAGGTGCTACAATAGCTATGGTATCACCAACTTTTAGATAGTCTGGTCTAATTAAAGATACATTGGATGTACTTGGTTGAGCAAATGTAAGGCAAGTTGTTAATAAGCTAAAAATGAATACTTTAAGTACACAAATATGGATTGTTTTAGGCATTGTGGCTCTTTTTAGTAAAAATACTATTATTATGTAGAAACCCAAATGTATAACTCTGAAACATTTTATGTGCAATTCAGCAGTTAAACAAATCTAAAAATCAACATTAATCCTTATTTTTGTGCTTTCTTAATTATATTTTAATGAGCAATTTACAGAGATATACCATTACAGCAGCATTACCTTACACAAATGGACCAGTTCATATTGGACATTTAGCAGGTGTTTATGTGCCAGCTGATATTTATGCGCGCTATTTACGAGCAACCGGAAATGATGTAATTTATATTTGCGGATCAGATGAACATGGGGTGCCAATTACGTTAAAAGCAAAAAAAGAAGGAGTTACACCACAAGATATTGTAGATAAATACCACGCTATTATTAAAAAATCTTTTCAAGATTTTGGGATTTCTTTTGATAATTATTCTCGTACTTCTGCACAAGTGCATCACAATACTGCTTCTGAATTTTTTAAGAAATTGTACGATGAGGGTAAATTTATTGAAGAATCTAGTGAACAATTGTTTGATGAAGAAGCAAATCAATTTTTAGCAGATCGATTTGTTGTTGGAACATGCCCAAAATGTGGGAATGAAGAAAGTTATGGTGATCAATGCGAAAGTTGTGGAACAAGTCATAATGCTACAGATTTAATTAACCCAAAATCTGCAATTACTGGAAATGTGCCAACAACAAAAGTAACGAAGCATTGGTATTTACCCCTAGATACATATGAAAAATGGTTACGAGAATGGATTGTTGAAGGTCATAAAAACGATTGGAAAACAAATGTACTAGGACAAGTAAAATCGTGGTTAGACGATGGGTTAAAGCCTAGAGCCGTAACACGCGATTTGGATTGGGGAATTCCTGTACCTGTTGAAGGAGCAGAAGGAAAAGTGTTATATGTTTGGTTTGATGCTCCTATTGGTTATATTTCTTCAACCAAGGAATGGGCAGCTCGTGAGGGAAAAGATTGGGAACCTTATTGGAAAGATGAAAAAACTAAATTGATTCATTTTATTGGAAAGGATAATATTGTGTTTCACTGTATTATATTTCCTGCTATGTTAAAGGCAGAAGGAAGTTTTATTTTGCCTGAAAACGTGCCAGCGAATGAATTTTTAAATTTAGAAGGAAACAAAATTTCAACCTCTAAAAATTGGGCAGTTTGGTTGCATGAATATTTAGAAGATTTTCCTGATAAGCAAGATGTATTGCGTTATGCATTAACTGCAAATGCCCCTGAAACAAAGGATAACGATTTTACTTGGAAAGATTTCCAGGCAAGAAATAATAATGAATTGGTTGCTATTTTTGGGAATTTCATTAATAGAGTAGTGGTGCTTACCAATAAATATTACGATGGAATTATTCCTGAACCAAATGAATTCTCTGATATTGATAATGAAACGTTAGAAAAATTACAAAAATTTCCTTCTATTATAGGAAGTTCAATAGACAGATATAGATTTAGAGAAGCTTCACAAGAATTAATGAATTTAGCACGATTAGGGAATAAATATTTAGCAGATGAAGAACCTTGGAAAGTCATAAAAGAAGATCCAGAACGTGTTAAAACGGTGATGTATATTGCATTGCAAATTGCAACCGGTTTATCGATTGTAGCTGAACCATTTTTACCATTTACATCCACCAAATTAAAAGGAATTTTAAATGTTTCTAATAGTATTGCTTGGGATGATGTAGCTGATACAAATGAGTTAATTACTTCAAATCATAAAATTGGAAAAGCAGAGTTGCTTTTTGCTAAAATTGAAGATAATGAAGTACAGGCTCAACTAGATAAATTAGAGGCTACTAAATTAGCAAATGAAGCTGAAAACAAAGTTGTTGAACCTCAAAAGGAAACCATTGAATTCGATGATTTTACGAAATTAGACATGCGTGTTGGAACTATTATTGAGGCAATAAAAGTTCCAAAAACCAAAAAATTACTCCAATTAAAAGTGGATGTTGGGATTGATACTAGAACTATTGTTTCAGGTATTGCAGAAAGTTTTAAGCCTGACGATATTATTGGCCAAAAAGTAATTGTTTTGGTAAATTTAGCACCTAGAAAATTACGTGGCGTTGAAAGCCAAGGAATGATATTAATGGCAGATACACCTGATGGTAAATTAGCGTTTATTGAACCTGAAAATGATTCTGTAGCCAATGGTGAACAGGTAAGCTAGATTTTAATTGCAAGCTGCTTAAGTAATAGTTTGCTCGATTTTCCTACAATTTGAATGATGAAATATGCTATTGTTTTTGTATTTTTTTTAGTACCATTTTTAATAGATGCTCAAAATATCCAAGTTGATACCAATACCTATACTGCACAACAACTAATAGAAGATATTTTAATTGATAGTGATTGTATTACCAATGTAGAAGTTACTAACGTTGTTGGAGGCAATTTTAGTGGTGCAGATCAAAGTTATGGTTTTTTTGATGCAGCAGGTACATCATTTCCTTTTAAGAAAGGAGTAATGTTAAGTACTGGAAAGATTCAAAACACACAAGGACCTAATACAACATTAAGTGATGATGATGCTCCAAATTGGGATGGAGATAGCGATTTAGAAACTGCATTGAACGAATCAAACACAACCAATGCCACAATTATTGAGTTTGATTTTACTTCAGTAGCAAATCAAATTAGTTTTAAATATATTTTTGCTTCAGAGGAATATCAAGAGAATAATAGTAATACTTGTAATTATTCAGATTTATTTGGCTTTTTAATTCGGCCTATTAACAGTGCGGAATATACAAATATTGCCTTAGTTCCTAATACGCAAACACCTGTAAAAGTTACCACTGTTCACCCTTTTATTCCTAATGGTTGTGCTGCTCAAAACGATATCTATTTTGAAAGTTGGAATGATGCTACTGCCCCAATTAATTTTAATGGGCAAACAAAAGTATTAACAGCTACTGCAATTACAATCCCAAATGAAACGTATCACGTGAAGTTGGTGATTGCTGATGAGCAAAATTACAGGTATGACTCCGCTGTTTTTTTAGAGGCAGGAAGTTTTCAACTTAGCATGGATTTGGGAGGAGATAGATTGATTTCAAATAACAATCCACTATGTTTTGGAGAAATTATTGAAATTGGTGAATCAAATCCTGCAAGTGGTAGTACTTATAAATGGTTTAAAAACAATATTGAAATTCCCTTGGCTACTAATAGCACTATTATGGTTTCAGAAGCCGGAACCTATAGACTTGAAACTACTTTAGGTAATAATTGCATTTCTTATGGAGAAACTATGATTGAGTATGCTGAAGAACTTCATACAACTAAGGCTTATTTAGAATCTTGTGATAATGACACCGACGGTTTGACCTTCTTTGATTTACATTTGGCCGATTCTTTATTTACAATTGATTCTTTTTCAATGGTACCAGTAAAAAATTATTATGTATTGGAGAGTGATGCTATTCAACGTATAAATCCTATTTCTAATACAACTAAGTTTAGTGCTACACTACCTAATCAAATTATCTTTGCGAGGCTTGAAAATGAGTATGGTTGTTTTGCGGTGGAACCACTTACGTTAACTGCAAATTACACCACTTCAAACATTACTTCTTTTGAAGTTTGTGATGTTGATAATGATGGGTTTGCAATGTTTAATTTAAATGAGTTACGAATTCTATTAGAACCTGAGGTATCTCAAAGTGCAGAAATTATGTTTTATGCTTCCTATGAAGATGCTGTAAATCATAGCAATCAATTAAGTGATTCATATACTAATAGTGCAGCTTTTATCGAAGAAATATATGTAATAGCACAAACTACTTCTTGTGAGTTATTTACTATAGTTACTCTAAAAGTACTTTCACCTGAAGAACTGTTACCATATGAAGAAATTACTTTTTGTTTAGATGATAACAATACTAGCTTTACTATAAATGCTGGTTTCTTAAGTGATACTTATAATGAGAATTACATAATTGTTTGGGAAAAAGATGGTGTTGAGTTAGAACTCGATGATTTTGAGATTGAAGTCCTAGAAACGGGACTTTATCATGTTATTGTAACTAATCCATATGGTTGTACTTCAGAAAGAAATATTGACGTGACTATTTCTGAGGTTGCAATAGTTGATGCTATTTATATAGAAGAGGTGAACGGATTAAATAGCATTGAAGTAAGTACGTTAGGTGACGGAAACTATACCTATGCTTTAGATACAATTGAAATATTTCAAGAGAGTAACGTATTTTTAAATGTAATTCCTGGAGATTATATTATTTTTATTAAAGATAATAAGGGTTGTGAAACTGTAGAGGTTTTTGTTGAGGTGTTAGAAACTTTTCCTAAATTTTTCACTCCAAATAATGATGGTTATAATGATACTTGGAGCCCATCAATCGAGAAAATTGGAGGAAATTTAGCGACTAAAATTTATGTTTTTGACCGTTTTGGCAAAATGGTTAAAGAAATTATTCCTTTTGGACTAGGTTGGGATGGAACCTTTAATGGTGTGATGTTACCAAGTGCTGATTATTGGTATAAGATTGTATTAGAAAATGGCAAAGTGTTTAATGGTCACTTTTCATTAAAAAGGTAATGTAGGTAAAGTGATGTTTTTACATGGCTAAAAGCACTTGTATTTTTTTCAAAAAGCTCTTGTATTTTTTTCAAAAAGCTCTTGTACTTTTCATGCAAAGCTCTTGTACTTTTTCAAAAAGCTCAGTTACTTTTTGTATAAAGCACTTGTACTTTTATAAAAAGCTTCTTAACTTTTTTAATTTGAGCAGTTTCTTCATTTAAAATTGTTATTTTAGGTCTTTTGTCTAACGCTATAAGAGCACAAAAGTTTAGCTTACTTAGAATCACATGAACGCACTACAATTTATAAAAGCAAGTACTAATTTATCTGAAAAAAACATACATCAAACGGTTCTGCTTCTGAATGAAGATTGTACCATTCCATTTATTGCTCGATATAGAAAAGAACGAACTGGTAATTTAGATGAAGTTGAAATAGGTGAAATAGTAAAGTACAAGAGTCAATTTGAGGAGTTAGAGAAGCGAAAAGTAACCATTTTAAAAGCATTAGATGAACAAGATGTTTTAAGCAACGACTTAAGGCAAAAAATTAAAGCTACAACCGACTTTATTGCGTTAGAAGATATGTACTTACCATTTAAGAAAAAACGTAAGACAAAGGCTGAAACAGCTCGTTTAAATGGTTTAGAACCTTTGGCAAAAATCATAATGAGTCAAAAAGCAACTGATATTTATGGTATAGCATCTAAACACCTGAATAAGGAGGTAGAATCTATTGAATTAGCTCTAGAGGGAGCTAGGTTTATTATGGCAGAATGGATAAATGAACGAATGGACATTCGTAATATCATTCGATATCAGTTGGATAAATTTGCTGTGATTACTACTAAAGTGATAAAAAAAGTTGAAAATGATGAAAAAGCGCAAAAATTTAAAGATTTTTTTGATTTTTCTGAATTGTTGAAACGTTGTCCGTCGCATCGTTTATTGGCATTGCTAAGAGCGGAAAAAGAAGGATTTATTCGCTTAAAAATTGAGATTGATGATGAAATAGCGCTTTCTAAAATTGAAAGCCGAATCATTCGTTCAAGCAATGATTGCGCTTTACAAATAGAGCTTGCCATAAAAGATGCATATAAACGAATTTTATTTCCTGCACTTTCCAATGAAATTTTAAATATCGCAAGAGAAAAGGCTGATGATGTTGCAATTGAGGTTTTTGCAACTAATCTGAAGCAATTATTGTTAGGAGCACCTTTAGGAGAAAAAGCAATTTTGGCTGTTGACCCCGGATTTAGATCTGGTTGTAAGGTTGTGTGTTTAAATGCACAAGGAGGTTTAGCGTATAATGAAACAATTTATCCACATGCGCCACAAAACGATCGAATAGGTGCGATAAAAAAAATTAGTTCTTTGGTTGATGCTTACAAAATTGAAGCAATTGCTATTGGAAATGGCACCGCTTCAAGAGAAACAGAGCAATTAATTCGAAAAATAAGATTTAATAAGGATATTCAGGTGTTTGTGGTGAGTGAAGCTGGAGCATCTATATATTCGGCATCAAAGATAGCTCGTGGAGAATTTCCAAATTATGATGTTACCGTGCGCGGAGCTGTTTCGATTGGCAGGCGTTTGGCGGATCCCTTAGCCGAATTGGTAAAAATTGATGCAAAATCTATTGGAGTTGGACAGTATCAACATGATGTCGATCAACATAAGTTGAAACACAGTTTAGATATGGTTGTTGAAAGTTGTGTAAATGCTGTTGGGGTTAATATCAATACGGCGAGTGTTTCGTTACTAAGCTATGTTTCTGGTATTAGTGAGAAATTAGCTCAAAATATTATTAAGTATAGGAAAGAGCAAGGAGCTTTTACAACTAGAAATCAAATGTTAGAGGTTCCTCGTTTAGGAGCAAAAGCCTTTGAACAATCCGCTGGTTTTTTAAGGATAAAAAACGGCAAAAATCCTTTGGATGATTCTGCGGTTCATCCTGAAAGTTATCCAATTGTATCTGCTATGGCAAATGACTATAATTTACCTATTTCAGAATTAATTGGAAATAAACAAATTTTGCAAAGAATTGAATTTCAAAACTATACTTCAATAAATATTGGCTTACCTACATTAAAAGGAATTATTAGTGAGTTAGAAAAACCTGGTTTAGATCCAAGAGAAACTGCCAAGGTTTTTACGTTTAATCAACACATTCATACGATTGCTGATCTACGTGAAGGTCAATTGCTACCTGGGATCGTAAATAATATTACAAATTTTGGTTGTTTTGTTGACATTGGTATAAAAGAAAGTGGTTTGGTTCATATTTCTAATTTGTCTGATACCTTTGTGAGTGATGTGAATGCCATTGTTCATTTGCACCAACAAGTTATTGTAAAAGTTTTGGAAGTTGATAGTACACGGAAAAGAATTCAACTTTCTTTAAATTTTTAGTATCATTATTATTAGTATAAATAAAAAAAGGGTTACCGTTAGGTAACCCTTTTTACATTTCATATTAACCTACAAGTTAAAATTTAAACCCAAGTTTGAATGAAAATTGGGCAAAGAATGAAACTGTATTTGTATCTGCTTCTAGTTTAATCTGACCATCTGCTGGAGATTTTACACTAAATGCATAGTTATAAGAAACTGGTTTGATATCGAAACCAAAGAATACATCTTTGAGTACGTAATAATCTACACCTGCAACTGCTTGTATTCCAAACGCTGTTATATCAACGTGGCGTGCAGTTAAATCTGTAATGTTCACATCACCGTTGTCATCAACGGAAATAGATGGATCAAATAATGATCTTCTTGCGTAATCAAAAGGAAGAGCAACTCCTACATAAGGAAATAGCCTATCATTTTTTGTGTTAAATAGCCATTGAAAACCAAGTGTTGCGTTTGCATCAATTCGTTCATCAGCAACTACTGCATTGTAAGACTGGATAATTGTATTTCCATTCCCATCAATAACAGCTGGTATTGATAATTGCGATGGTGTGTTACGTATGATAGCACCTCCGCTTAAAGTAAGCGCAAATTTATCAGTTACATAAAATCTACCTTCAGCACCTACCATATTGCCAATACTGTTTGAGTTTGCATCTACGTCATTTGCGTAGGGTGCAACACCTGAAACAGAACCGTTAGAACTAGGAACTACAAGACCTCCATTTAGAAACGCCCCTCTACCAAAAAGCATGGCAGCGGTAAAGTCTCCTTTCTCTGGTGCATATTTAACAACATTGCAAGTATCACTACTTTTACAACTTGATTTTGAATCTTTACCCTGCGCGTTCACACTCGTAAGTGAGACCAGTAGGATAAAGCTTAATATTAAATATTTTTTCATATGTTTTAGTTCTTTAAGAGTTAAAAATTTGTTTTATAAAGGGCTGCCTTAACAGCCCTTATATATTTTACTTAAAGAATATCTTAGTTTCCTAATGCAGCTAACATTAAAGCTTCATATTCAGCAGCAA